>JAGHBX010000219.1 GCA_021160785.1 Planctomycetota bacterium
GTTGAGGAAACCGTGAGCGGTGATTTCCTTGATTTCTTCGATAGTGGGATTGACGAAGATGCCGGCGGTATCGACGAATGTGGGAATCCGGTCGATGATCTCAATTGCCTTTTCGACGGTCAGGTAACGCGGGCTCTTGGGGTAGAAATTGAAGCCCAACAGATCGGCGCCCATGTCGACGGCGGCTTTGGCGTCTTCAAGGTTGGTTATTCCGCAGATTTTCACTTTAACAATATGCATATCATGCTCTTTTGATCATTGTTGTCAAGCGTTGGAGATTGTTATCATTTTTTCAAGCGCTTCTTTGGCCTTTCCGTCGGCGATCGATTTGTCGGCAATTTCGATTGCCTGTTCGAATTCATCGGCCAGGCCGGCAACGATGATTGCGGCGGCGGCATTTACGACGACGATGTCTTTTCGCGGGCCGGTGTCCTGGCCGGAGAGAATGTCTTTGATTATGGCGGCATTGGCTTGCGCGTCGCCGCCGGCCAGGGTCTGGAAATCGGCTTGTGCGATACCATAGTCGGAGGGGTCGAGTGTGCTCTCGGTGGTTTGGCCGTCTTTTAGGTGGAGCACTTTAGTCGGGCCCATTGTGCCGATCTCGTCGAGGCCGTCGCTGTGCACGACCATGGCTCGTTTTAGACCGAGCAGGTCGAGCGTTTGGGCGATGGTGGGCATGAGCGATTCGTCGGGTACGCCCATGACCTGTGCGGCGGCGAATGCGGGATTGGCTAACGGTCCGAGGATATTGAATGCGGTCCTGAAGTCCAGTTCCTTTCGGATCGGCTGGACGTATTTCATCGCCGGGTGGAACATCGGGGCGAACATGAAGCCGATATGCGCATCGGTGATGCACTCGACGACACGGTCAAGGCCGCAGTCGATCTTGACGCCGAGTTCGGCCAGGACGTCGGCCGAGCCGCACTTGCTTGTGATGCCGCGATTGCCGTGCTTGGCGACGTGGGCGCCTGCGCCTGCGGCGACGATGGCGGCGGCGGTCGAGATATTAAACGTTTTCAGACGAGCACCGCCGGTGCCGCACGTGTCAACAAGGTTATCCAGGCCCGTCTCGACGCGGACGGCGTGATTTCGCAGCGATGAGGCAAGACCGGCTAATTCGGCGGGCTTGGCGCCCTTGATGCGCATGGCTGTCAGGAATGCGGCGACCTGCGCAGGCGGCGTCTCGCCGTCGAAGACGGTATCGAGGAGGCTGTTGCTCTGATCGAATGTCAGGTCCTGCCGCTGCAGCAGTATTTCAAGGTATTCGTTTATTTTTGCCATTTAGCACTCCGTTGATTCTTCGATTTTCTCTCCTGCCTCGGTGGGCTAAGAGCCCACCCTACTTACTCGATTATTCAGTTTACACACCCGGGTTGCGAAACTGGTAACTGTCCCGGTGTTTTGGGGTGGTCTATTTATTGGTTATTTTGTTTTTTTCGGTGGCTATTTTTAACATATTTTCGATTAGTTTACCACCCGCCGGTGTAAGAATACTTTCGGGGTGGAACTGGACGCCATAGATGGGCAGCGATTTGTGCTGGACGCCCATGACGATTCCGTCGAATTCGGCGGTCTGTTCGAGGCAGTCGGGCAGGGTCGCCGCACAGAGGCTGTGGTATCTGCCGGCATGAAGCGGGTTTTCCAGGCCTGCGAAGATTCCCTTTGCCGTATGCGTTATGCGCGAGGGCTTTCCGTGCATGACCTCGGGTGCATGGCCTATCTGTCCGCCGAAATACTGTACGATTGCCTGGTGGCCGAGGCAGACGCCGAATACGGGCAGCTTGTCCTTGAAGTAGTCGATCGCAGAGAGCGTAACGCCTGCGCTGTCGGGGTTGCCGGGGCCGGGCGAGATCACTAAGAGCCGCGGCTGGAACCGGTCGGCAACTTCTTTGAGTACGTCAAGTGCGGTGTCGGCACGGTAGACCCGCGTGTCGCAGTCGCGCTTGCCGAATTCATCGACGAGGTTGTATGTGAAGGAATCGAAGTTGTCGATGAAGAGGATTTTTGTTTTTTCGAGTTTCATTTTGATTGACCTCATATTCTGTTCATATCGGCCGGCTCAGGTTCCCCGGATCGCCCTCAGGCAGGAGTTTGCCTTGTGCCGGGTTTCTTCGAATTCGGTTTTGGGTACGCTGTCGTAGACGATGCCGGCGCCGGCGCGGATGTAGGCGGTCTGGCCCTTTATCTGGATGCTGCGAATGGTAATGCAACTGTCGAACTGGCCGTCCACGGTCAGGTACATCACCGCGCCGCCGTAATATCCGCGTTTGTTTTTTTCAAGCTGTCGTATTATCTTCATCGCCTCGATCTTTGGCGCGCCGGTAAGCGTTCCCATGTTCATAGTGGCAAGATAGGCACTGAGGGCGTCGAGATCATAGCGGAGAATACCCTTGACGTTGCTGACCAGGTGCATGACCGACTCGTATTTTTCGGCGATGAGCATTTCGTTGACCAGTCTGGAGCCTGGGCGGGCGACGCGGGCGATATCGTTTCGGGCAAGGTCCACGAGCATCATGTGCTCTGCGAGTTCCTTGTGGTCGAGCTTGAGTTCGGCTTCGTATCGCATGTCGGTGTCGGGGTCGATCTGGCCGTCTTTTCTGCCCCTGGGCTTGGTGCCGGCGATCGGGCGGATCTCGACGGTGCGTTTTTTGGTTCCGCTGACCCGCAGATTGAGTTCGGGACTCGCTCCGGTCAGGATGGTGTTTTGCGTGTTGAGGTAGAACATATAAGGCGAGGGGTTGAGTACTCGCAGGCGTCTGTAGACATCCAGGGGTTCGGCGGGACAGTGCTGGGTGAATGTGCGGCTGAGCACCACCTGGAATACATCGCCGTCTACGATATGCTGTTTGGCGGTGTTGACCATTTTCTCGTATTCGGCCTGCGTGGTGTCGGACTTGCTGGCCGGAAACCATCCGTCGAACTGTCGCGGCATGGGGTCATCCATGTTTGCCATATTGAAGTAATAGTCAAAGCACTCACGCACCTCGTCGAGGATTGTGTCGCGGTCGTCGTCGGTGATCATGGCGTTTACGATGACATATCCCGTCGATTTATCGTGGTCCATGAGGAAGATGTTGTCTGCGAAATACAGTTCGTAATCGGGGTTGTCGAGGACGTCGTTTTTGTTTTCGGGCAGCTTTTCGAACTGGTCGATGAAGTCATAACTGATAGCGCCTAACAGGCCGCAGGTTACGCGA
>JAGHBX010000662.1 GCA_021160785.1 Planctomycetota bacterium
AACTATATATAGTGTGTTGCACCGACTGGCGCACGCACGAAGTTGTCGACGCAATTTTTTCGGAGGAAGGAAGATGAATGCCCAAAAACACCAACAAGCTGCCGTTGTCGCATTTCTCTTATTGGCTCCTTTGGCCGCTGCCGCCGTGGATTCAGCCACCCGCGCTGTGGAGTGTTCCCCACGCCGGGGGCTGGGAAATGTTTTTGAGAAACTCAAAGCCGGCGAACATGTGAAAATCGCCTATCTCGGCGGAAGCATTACCAGCCAGCCGGGCTGGCGCATCAAATCCAGGCAATGGTTCCAGCAGCAGTACCCATGCGCAAAGGTTGACGAGATCAACGCTGCAATCGGCGGAACCGGATCGGACCTCGGGGTCTTTCGACTCAAACACGATGTGCTCGACTACAGGCCCGATCTGCTGTTTGTTGAATTTGCCGTCAATGACGGCGGTGCACCCCCTGAGCGAATCCACCGATCAATGGAGGGAATAGTCCGCCAGACATGGAAAGCCGACCCGAAAATCGATATCTGCTTTGTCTACACGCTGACGATCAATATGTTAGGCGACCTGCAGGCGGGCAGATTTCCGCGGGCGGCGGCTGCGATGGAAACGTTAGCCGACCATTACGGTATCCCCTCGATACACATGGGTCTCGAGGTCGCGCGACTCGAACAGCAGGGCAAGGTCATCTTCAAGGCCCAAAAACCAAAAACCGAAGAGCAGAAGCAGGCTCTGGCGGGCAAAACAATCTTCAGTCCGGACGGCGTACATCCCTATACCGACACGGGTCACGAACTCTATCTGCAGGCGATTATCCGCTCAATGCAAAAGATCAAAAACGTCGGTCGCCCCGGGCCCCATCGTCTGGGTGCACCCTTTGTTGCCAACAATTGGCAGGCTGCTAAAATGGTCGGTCTCGCCCGCGCCGGCCTCTCTGCCGGATGGAAGAAGCTGGACCCGTCCAAAAACAGCATTGCCCGGCGTTTTTCGCAGCGGATGAGTGAGATGTACAAGGCCGACGCACCCGGTGAGAGCATTTCTTTCAAGTTCAGGGGGACAGGCGTTGAAATATATGATATATTAGGGCCGGACTGCGGGCAGGTGATTGTCCATCTGGATGATCGACCGCCTCGCGTCGTGCCGCGTTTCGATGCGTATTGCACGTATCATCGGCTAGCCAAACTGACGGTGGGTCATGGATTGGCGGACACTCTCCACAATGTCCGGATCGAGATACACCCGGATCAGCCGGACAAGGCGGCGATATTAGCCAAACGCAGCCAGCGAATGGACGCCCCGGCCCGGTTCGACGATATCGCATGGTACGCCGGCGCGATACTGCTGATTGGAGAAATCGTAGAATAACGGATTATGAAACGGATTAGTTAATGTCGAACACAGTGTTTACACCAGAGCAATTGACGGAGTCGCAAAAGAAAGCCGTTTACCACGTCGATGGAGCGCTGCTGGTCCTTGCCGGCCCGGGCAGCGGCAAGACCCGCGTCATCACCAGTCGCATCGCCGCACTTATCGCCCACGGAATCAGCCCTTGCAACATCTGCGCCATCACCTTCACCAACAAGGCCGCCGAAGAAATGCGGCTCCGCGTCGCCGGCCAGGCGAACACACGCGGCGTCTATATCAGCACGTTTCATTCGTTATGCGTCCGCATACTCCGACAGTATGCCGACGAAGCCGGTGTCAGGGCCAATTTCAGCATTTATGACTCGGCCGATCAGAAACGCTGCATGAAAGAAGCCGTCAAAGCCTGCGAATTAGCCGGCGGTAACTTCCCGCCCTCGCGAATGCTCGAAGCCGTCTCCCGCATGAAAAACGACCTCGAAGACGTCGAAGCCTTCAAGGAGCGAGCCGACGACTTCTACACAAAGACCCTGGCGAAGATATATCGAAAATACCAGCGGATACTCGCCGACAACAACGCGATGGACTTTGACGACCTGCTCGTCAGGACTGCCTTTGTTCTGCGCGACTGCCAGTACGTCCGCCGGCAGATCGGCAATCGTTTCAGATACCTGCTGGTCGACGAGTACCAGGACACCAACCACGCCCAGTATCAAATTGCTAAAGGCATCGCACTGGAACACGGCAACATTTGTGTTACGGGCGACCCGGACCAGTCGATTTATAAATGGCGAGGCGCCGACATCGGCAACATTCTCGCTTTCGAGGAGGACTACCCCGACGCAACCGTTGTCAAACTGCAGGACAATTTCCGGAGCACGCCGAATATCCTGCAATTAGCCGACAAACTCATCGCACACAATGTCAACCGCAAGGAAAAGGTCCTGATTCCCACCCGTCCGGCGGGCGATGAGCCCGTTATCGAGGCCGCTTCCGATGCCCGCGACGAAGCGGCGACGCTGGCCGACCTGGTCGCCGAACGCATCGCCGAAGGCGCCGAAGCCAATGAAATGGCCGTATTCTATCGCGTCAATTCCATGAGCCGCTTGATCGAAGAGGCTTTTGTCGAGCGTCAGATTCCATATCAGGTTGTTCGCGGCGTCGAGTTCTATTCCCGCAAGGAAATCCGCGACATGATCAGCTATCTCAAGCTCATGGTCAACCCGGACGACGACGTCGCATTTGCCCGGGCGGTCGGGACCCACAGTCGCGGCATAGGCAAGACAACACTCGAGAGGATTGCCGCCTACGCGCAAAGAACCATGATGAACTCGTACTCCGCCGCCGCAAAAGTCGTCAATATCGAGTCCATCGCAAAGGCGACGAAAGGCAAGGTCGCCGCGTTCGTGAATATAATCGAAGGCCTCAAGAAGGATATGACCGGCGAGGTCGCGCCTTTGATGAAGCGTGTGTTCAAGGAGACCGGACTTGCCGATGTGCTTCAGTCCGGCGGCGAGAAGGAAGAGGCTGCGCATGAAAATGTTATCGAGCTGATCAATTCCGCCGCCGCCTACGACAAACAGGCAGAAGAACCCTCACTGATCGATTACCTCCAGACTATCGCCCTCTACAGCGACACCGACGCCTACGATCCCGAGAGCGGCAAGGTCTCACTCATGACCCTCCACGCCGCCAAAGGGCTCGAATTTGACGACGTGTTCATGATCGGTCTCGAAGACGGCATCCTGCCGCACGAAAGAAGCATGGAGTTCGGCGACGATATCGAGGAAGAGCGCCGACTCTTCTTCGTGGGCATCACCCGGGCCCGAAAGCGCCTCCACATCAGCCACGCCCGCCACCGGACCGTGCACGGACAATTCCTGCGGGCCGTCCCCTCCAAGTTTCTTTTTGAGATCGGCTACGTCGCCGAGAACCCCGTCGGCACCGATGTTCTGGATTTTCCCGATGACGACTTCCACTATGACGATGAGGATTCACAAAGCGACCGATTCCGTACTAACGAGCTTGTCGAACACGGCAAGTTCGGCCTGGGCAGGGTCAAGGAGTTTCTAAACCTCGGCGAAGACAGCATCGTCGTTGTCCGGTTCAACTCCGGCCTGACAAAATCCCTGATGATAAAATACGCCAAACTGACCCGACCCGGCCAATAATCGAATATTCCCGCCGTATGCCAAAGGATATTGCCCAAATGGCCGATAAATGAGAGGTGCAGTAGGTAGGGTGGGCTCTTAGCCCACCGAAATCGCTCATTTGTCATTCCCGCGAAAGCGGGAATCCAGACTATTCGTACTGGATCCCCGCTTTCGCGGGGATGACATCGGCCGTTTTTTCTTTCCACAACACATATTATTTAAGGATAGTCGCGTGTCCCAGTCAAAGGTTAATCTCTATTACAAGAATGTTACCGCCGACGTAATTGGCGACGAGCACGGCATCACCCGTGCACAGTTTGACGAACTTGCCCAAAAGACCGAGCCGATAATCGCCCAAGTCAACCGGCAGCGACAGGCCGGCCGGACACCTTACAGGGACCTGCCCCATAGCAGGGATTATCCGGCGCAGGTGCGAGAAATTGCCGCGGAGTTGAAGGACAAATGTGAGATATTCGTCGTGTTAGGTATAGGCGGCTCGGCCCTGGGCAATATCGCATTGCAGACGGCGCTGAACCCATACATGTACAACATCGATCCCGCCCAGCGAAAGGGTCCGCAGCTCTTTGTGTTTGACAATGTCGATCCCGCCCAGTTGACCAGTTTCCTCGACTGGATCGCTGACAGGCTGGACACCACGTATTTCAATGTTGTCAGCAAATCAGGTCAGACCGCAGAAACCGCCTCGCAGTTTCTGATCATCCGCCAACTCCTGCTCGAAAAGTACGGTCCCGAAGGCTGTCGCGAACATATCATAGCAACGACGGACAAAAAACACGGCACCATGCGCAAGATCACCGACGCCGAAAGCTATCGCTCATTGGAGGTCCCCGACGGCGTGGGCGGCAGGTTCAGTGTGCTAAGCCCCGTCGGGCTCCTAAGCGCCGCCGTCTGCGGCATCGACATTGACTCACTGCTCGCCGGCGCCGCCGACATGGACGAAAGGGTAAGCCGTCCCGAATTCAAAACCAATCCCGCCGCCGTCAACGCGGCGATCAACTGGCATTACTACCGCCGCGACAAAAAGATATCGGTCATGATGCCCTACGCCTGGGCCCTGAAAGACCTTGCCGACTGGTACAGACAGCTCTGGGCCGAAAGCCTCGGAAAGAGCACCGACCTCGACGGCAAAACGGTCTTTATCGGGCCCACACCCGTTAAGGCGCTGGGCGCCACCGACCAGCACAGCCAGGTCCAGCTTTACCGCGAAGGTCCCAACGACAAGCTGTTCACATTCCTGCAGGTGAAAACATTTGCCGGGAATGTAAAGATCGCCACGCCTCCGGATTGTGCACCCGAGCTTGCATATCTCGCCGACAAAGAGATGTCCTTTCTATTGAACAGCGAGAAGTTGGCGACAGAGTATGCCCTGCTCCAGGACAAGCGGCCGTGCCTGACCGTCGCTTTCGACGAGATCAACGCGTGCACCATCGGCCAGTTCATTTACCTCTTTGAAGTAACCACCTCCATTGCCGGGCGGTTGTTCAACATAAACACCTATGACCAGCCCGCGGTGGAATTAGGCAAGAAGGCGACGTTCGCCCTCATGGGAAGGGAAGGGCACGAGGAGATGGCCGAGGAAATTCGACCTTACAGCAAATTCGACGCCGATTTTCTTGTCTAAGGTTTGTAAAATCCGTCATTTACGGTAGAATGCTGCCGAATGTTTATCACGATGGTGTTTTTCGAAAGGTTGCCCAATGGATTATGCAGTCATCATGGCGGGAGGAACGGGCAAACGGCTCTGGCCGCTAAGTCGGCAGTCGCGTCCCAAGCAGGTTCTCAAACTCCTCGACGGCGAAACACTGCTCAGACGATGCTTCGACCGACTGACCGGGATATTTGACCAGCGAAATATCCTCGTCCTGACAAACGCCGGATACGCAGATCTCGTTCGTGAGAACCTGCCCGAAGTTCCCTACGGCAACGTCATCGCAGAACCCGCCGTCCGCGACACCGCCGGCGCCATCGGTCTCGCCGCAACCATACTGAGCAAGTACGACCCCGACGCCTCCATGGCCGTTGTAACCGCCGACCAGGTCATCGAACCCGACGAGGTATTCTTTCAGGCGATGACATCGGGGCTGGCCTTTATCAACACCAACCCCGACGCCATGATAACATTCGGCATCCAGCCCACCTTCCCAAGCACACAGCTCGGCTACATCCAACTCGGTCTCGTCGAGCCCTGCGACCAAAGTGCAGATGATGTCTACCGCGTAATGTCCTTCCGCGAAAAGCCCGACGAGAAAACCGCCTTGGAGTATATCGACTCCGGCCAATACTGCTGGAACTCCGGCATGTTCGTCTGGAAAGCAAAAACCATTCTCAAAAACCTCACCGAAAAACTGCCCGTATCCGCCGAGCCTCTTCGTAAGATACAGGCCGCATGGGACAGCCCGAACCAGGACGAGATACTCAAGGAGTGGTTTCTCAAAATGCCGAAGATCAGCATTGACTACGCCGTCATGGAATCTGCGGCGAACGTCCACGCCATAAAGTTACGGTGCCGCTGGCTGGACATGGGTTCCTTTGCCGCGTTCGCCGACATCATCCGCTCCGACGCAAACAACAACATCGTCGTTGCCGGACACAGCCAGCTTATCGACAGCAGCGACAACATCATCGCCACCGAAGACACAGACCACCTCATCGCCGTCATCGGGCTAAAGAACATGGTAGTCGCCCACAGTGCAGATGCGACGCTTGTCTGTCCCATCGGCGAGACAGGGCGTCTGAAAGAGCTACTCGAAATAATCAAAGAACAGGACGGCGAAAAGTTCCTTTGACCGGGGGGGATCGAACCGCTCATGCGCTATCTCGCTATCGACTATGGTCTCAAGCGAACCGGCCTTGCCGTTTGCGACGCCGACGAGACACTGGCGTCCCCGTTGGTCGTACTGACAGGGCAGGGGGGGCTCATCGAAAAAATCCGGCAAGTCGCTGCCGACCAGGCCGCCGATGCAATCGTCTTCGGCTTACCGCTCAACATGGACGGCACCGAAGGCGCCCAGGCAAAGCGAGTCCGGGATTTTGCCACACAACTGACAAAGCAGGTCGGACTACCCCTCTTCTTCCAGGATGAGAGGCTAAGCACCTTCGATGCGGAAAAGAAACTCGCCGCCCTCGGCATTACCCGGAAAAAGAAGAAAAAACACCTCGACGCCATCGCAGCCGCCGCAATCCTCCAGGCATTTATCGACGCCGCCAAAAACGCCTGACTATCAGGCCTTGTCTGATACGTAACTCATTGTGGCGAATATGGTTATGTATGGAACGCCTGTTGCCATGAGTCCGGTATCGTACCTGATAGGGCCCTTGTGAATTGCCTGCCGGCGGGTGGATATTTTTTTTTATTTGATTGCCGGGAAAAAAAAGACTGGCTTTGGGCCTATTCTGCCGTAATAATAGGATAGACAACAGTCGATTAAGGGGGCACGATATGCGACGGATTGTGGCGAGTATGGGTTTGGCCCTGCCGCCAGATGAAGGCTGGACAATGACCCATGGTCGAGGCTCGGGCAAGTTTTGGTATCAGGCCTTAATCACACGAAGCCGCTTTGCCCGTTGTTTGAAAATATGGGAGGTGAATAATGGAACTAATTGATAGCGTTAAGCCGAAGATACAGCGTGTCGCCACGCCCGAAGATCTTGCCGTAGCGGCATTGGACACATTTGTGAAAGCCGCCGCCGAGGCAATTGATGAAAGAGGAGCTTTCAATGTGGCCATATCGGGCGGGCATACCCCGGAGCAGTTCTTCAATCTTCTCGGTGAAAGACCCGAATCGCTGGCGCTGGCCTGGGACAAGGTCCGGATATTCTGGGTTGACGAACGTTGCGTCCCCCCGGAAGCCGAAGCAAGCAATTACGGCCTTGCCGCCCACACTTTTCTCGACAAGGTCTCTATCCCCATTGAAAACGTGCACCGCGTAACCGGCGAATCCATTGACTACGCCCACGCCGTCCACGAATACCAGGAGACTATTCGAAACGTCTTCGCCCTCAGGCCCGGCCAGACCCCTGTCTTCGACCTGATTGTACTCGGCATGGGCGCCGACGGTCACATCGGTTCACTGTTCCCGAATTCTTACGCGCTGTTCGACACCGAGGACCTCGTCAGCATCGTCTACATGACAGACGGGGATTACAGCCGGATTACCCTCACACACCCGGTCCTTTGCGCCAGCGCACATTTGACCATTCTCGTCTCGGGCCGGGAAAAAGCACGAATCCTGAAAGAGGTTCTTCAAAGCGCCCCCGACCCGGTGAAGTATCCCGTCCACACGCTCTGGCCAATACTCAACAAGGTAACATGGATCGTCGACAACGAGGCTGGAAAAGACCTCTGATACGAAGGTTCGGGACTGCCGTCCTTCAAGGCAGGCTAAACACGGCTGGTACACTGGTGGGTTAGCCAAATCTTCACATGTAACTTTGCGCGCCACAGCATAATTGTCCGCTATACCAAATTTTATCCAACTGATTTCTTTTCATGCTTACTCAAAGCACAGCGAAGGTGGGTAGCGGTTGCATTGTCTCCACCGCTGCCTGTTATATCACAGTCGAAAACCGTTTGTTCCGGTGTGAACAGTAATATGTCAATGAGGTCGGCGAAGTCAGTGATATGGTCGGGTGGAACATCGAGAGTAAATGCCGGTTTAGAAGACGCAGTGCGCACGCCAACCCTGACGGTTTTGTTCATCATCGTATCGATTTCGGTAAAATCAATGGCCAACTCCCAGAAGGTATGATTTACAGTGTAATTCATTGTTGGGCCAAAACCTTTTGCCTTTAGTGAGACTGAAAGTTGAGCACCGGTCAAAACTCCCGGTCCCAGGTAGTAATAGAAAAACAAATCCCCAGCAGCGGGGGGCATGCTGTATAGCAAATCAACATAAGAAGTGATCAGGCCATCCACATTCACATCAAAAGTAAGCCAGAAGTAATCATCAAAACCATCGTTGACCGTATCGGCAACAATATCGATTAGAAGATAGAGATGGGTATTATCATGCATGAACCGGAGTTGCCCTGCGTCAATGTCCATTGTGGCTGCGTTACTCCATTCTTCAAAAGAGATTGAACCGTCTATCGCCGGCGCTGAAGCAGTGTAGGGACTGATCAAGTCCACTGGTCCGAGATCGGGAGATGTCTCTTCGATGAGAATAGATGTTGTTCCCCCGCCATCGGAAATACCCCAGTCGCCGATCTGAAGCCAATAGGTCTGGCCGGCAGATACATCAACATTAAATACAGCGGGCTTATCCGGTGCATCCACACAAATAATCTCTACCAGATTCGAGCAATCAGTTCCTTCGTAGACGACCATAAGACCATCATAAGTTTGGGTATTAACTTCAAAGAGCAGTGTACTATTCCGGATAGCAACAAAGGTGTACCAGATATCATTATCCATAATGGTAGCACCGGAACTGTTACAGCTTCCTGCCGGTCCGTCGCCGGTGGCAGTACTATTGTCAACTACAGCAGAAAACGGAAATCCAAATATTTCCTCCGCGTTGATACAATCGTCATTTAGAGGAGCTGCATGGAGTATCGATGGAAAAATAAAAACAGCGGCGAAAAATTGAAAAATAAGAATTGGGATAAGTCGTTGAGTTTTCATTTCAGTTCCCCGTTCATTTTTTGCCATGCTTAACAACAAAGGTTGCAACTTGCCAGGCAGTATCCCTTTTGGACGAAGATAGTAGTATACAGCAAATCTGATGTTATTCAAAGGGAAATTCCGATAAAAACCGCTATTACCCGCCATAATCAATATTTATACGGATATCTACCTTCAGAGGCATGCAGGAAAGGTAATACGTATTGCGAAAATAACTCGTGCGCGAGAACGCCCGTTATCAAGTTTCCACCTGCCGTCAGAGGTTATACTCTTTGATCTTACGGTATAGTGTGCGTTCGCCGATTTTCAGAATCTTGGCGGCTTCCGACCGGTTGTTGTCGGTCAACTCCAGCGTTCGTCGGATGTGCTCCCGCTCCACATCATTGAGAGATTGGCCCGCTGTCATTTCAACCTCGCGCCCGACGACCGTGCCCGAAAGCCGCTTGACATGATGAATCTCGCCGGGTATGTCGCGGACGTCGAGCGTGTCGCGATCGCACATCACGACCATTGTCCGAACGGCGTTTAGAAGCTGGCGGATATTGCCCGGCCAGTTGAAACCGACCAGCACCTTCATCGCCTGCTCGGTAATAAGATGAATATCGGCGCCGGTTTCTTCGCATGTCTGCTTCAGGAAATAGCCGAAGAGTTCCGGGATATCCTCGGGCCTGCTCCGAAGCGGAGGCAAGGTGACGCTGACACCCTTGATCCGGAAGTAAAGGTCCTGGCGGAACTTTTTCTCTTCTACAAGTTTCGCAAGGTCGTGGTTGGTCGCGCTTATCACTCGCACATCCACGATGGTGGATTTGTTGGATCCCACCGGCGTAACCACCCCATCCTCCAATACCCTCAGCAGCTTGGCCTGCATGCTCAGCGGCATATCGCCGATCTCGTCGAGAAAAAGCGTCCCCTTGTCCGCCATCTCAAAAAGCCCCTTTCGGTCCGTCGCCGCACCGGTAAAGGCCCCTTTGGCATGCCCGAAAAGCTCGCTTTCCAGCAGGCTCTCGGTAAGGCCTGCGCAGTTTAGCGGCCTGAAAGGCCTGGCCTTCCTCGCCGAATTGTTGTGGATCGCACGCGCGGTCAGTTCCTTGCCCGTTCCCGATTCACCCTCTATCAAAATGCTGATATCCGTCGGCGACACACGACGCAGCACATGAAACACACTCTGCATCGCTGCGCTTCGGCTGGCAACGCCGGCGAAGACAAAGTCTTTGTCCGCCGCCAGATGAGACCGCTTCGATGGAATCGCTTTCGCCACCATCGCGCGAAGCTGATCGATATCGATTGGCTTGACCAGGTAATCGTATGCTCCCCGCTTGATTGCCTCTTTACACGTGTCAATCGTCGCATACGCGGTAATAAGAATCACCTCCACGCCGGCGCTGCGTTCCCTGGCATGGTTGAGAATATCGATGCCGTTGATATCCGATCGCAGATTCAAATCGGTAATCACAAGGTCGATCGCCTCGCTGTCGATCGCCTCCATCGCATCTTCGGCGGTGTAGACGGCAAACGCCCGTGCACACTGCTTCTGCAGTGCTTCGACAAGCACATCGGCGTGCTCCTTCTCGTCGTCGGCAATCATAATTATAGCATCATTGTTCACAAGCAAAACCTTAACCATCGCCGCAGAGCCTGCCCTGAGCGCAGCCGAAAGGGCGATTCCACCCAATCTACAGTCTACAATCCAAATCTACGCCTCCAAGGGCAGTCGAATCGTAAACGACGTACCCTTACCCGGCTGCGAATTGGCGTCAATACTGCCGGCGTGGGCCTCGATGATCTTCCGGGCCGTCGGAAGCCCCAGCCCGCTGCCGCCGGGCCTTGTTGTATAATAGGCGTCAAAGATTTTGTCAAGCTTTTGTGGCTCAATGCCCGGACCCGTGTCGCTGATTTCAATGACCGCATCCGTATCCTGGGCGTCCGTGCGAACGATCAGTTCGCCGCCGTCCGGCATAGCCTGCTGGGCATTGATGAAAAGATTCAGCACCACCTGTTTGATCATGCCCGAATCCACACGGCAAAGCAGGCGATTCTCCGCCAGACCCTGGCGAAGGGCGACGTTGTGAGCGTGCGCCTGGGGCGAGTAAAAATCGATCATCTCGCCAACCACTTCATTGACGTCAACGGCGCCAAGCTTCAACTCCGGCTTGCCGATAAACCGCAGAAAATCATCGAGGATATGCTCCAGACGGTCGGTCTCTTTGCGAACCACCTCGATCTTGCGAAACCATCGCTGGTTTTCCGCCCGGTCCGATACGGCGTCTTCGCCGATGAGCTGAAGGTTTATTTTTATCGTGGACAGGGGGTTCTTTATTTCATGAGCAAGACCCCCGGTAAGTTTGCTCAATTCCTCGATTTGCCGCCCTTGTGTTTCACTTCGGCGACGAGCACGCCGCCGCCGTCGCCTCTGCCCGACATACACTACAGGCAAAAACACAACCATCGCAAAAACAAAGCCAAGTACGAATTGCACCAACTCGCCCACTCCCAGTCAGTCCGCAGTTTCGCCGAGGTTCCGGGCGTGGCGTATCCGGTCTGTCAGCCAGGCGAACCCGGCCCGCCCTCAGTTGTTGCCATTCGCCGGAGTCGGGGCATCCTGCTTTGCCGCCGTCGAATCGCTCTTGACCTCGACAATCCGGACGCTCTTGCCCTGCAGACCATTATCGGTTTCGAACTGATCGTATTCGACGGCCTGGCCGTTCCTCAGACATCGGAATCCTTCACCGTCGATACTCGTGTAATGGACAAAAACATCTTTGCCGTCGCCATTTACAACGAACCCAAAGCCCTTCTTGGGGTCAAACCACTTCACTGTACCCTTAGCCATAAACGCCTCCCTACATTAAACCACTGGCACGTATATTTATTTCAGCCGGATTCTACCCCTGATATCAGATTCATGCAAGAAACTATCCAGCAATTTTTTCTCGCCGAAACACGCCTGCTCAATCCGCCGACTTCACCTTATCCTTACCGTCCGCCTCTTTGAGTTCCGCCAGCGCCGCCTTTCGCGAAAGCTTGAATCGGCCCTGGTCGTCAATCAAAACCAGCTTCACTTCTATCAGATCTCCCATCTTGCACACATCCTCCACGTTCTTGACGAATCCGTCGGCAAGTTCGCTGATATGGCAAAGACCCTCCACACCCGGCGCTATTTCCACAAAAACGCCGAAGTCCTTGACAGAAACCACCTTGGCGGTCTTGTAAATTTTTCCTATCGTCGGCGGAGTCGTCATCGATTCGACGATATCCCTCGCCTCCAGATGCCCATCGCCTCCCATGCAACTGATACACACGGTGCCGTCTTCTTCGATCTCTATCCGCGAATCGGTCTGTTCCTGAATCGCCTTGATCATCTTGCCGCCCGGGCCGATTATCTTGCCGATAAACTCAGGATCGATCTTTATCATCACGATCTTCGGTGCATGAGTACTCAGTTTTTCGCGAGGCTCGCTGATCGCCTTCGCCATCACATCGAGAATCTGCAGCCGCGCCTCTCT
>JAGHBX010000596.1 GCA_021160785.1 Planctomycetota bacterium
GATTCCCTATCCGCACGATTTATATTTACATGGTTTTGGCGAGTTTTTCTAATCTTTTTATGCATTGTATGTGGGCTCTTACTGAGTGGTAGTTTACCTTCCATGATGTGCTCATGTGTGTCCAGATTGGTTTTCCCTCTCTGGTGAGGAGTGGCCACCATTCGCCTAACGGGTGGTTTATCATTTTTTCGACGACGAAGCGGTGGACGTTTTGGTAGACGGGAAAGTAATTTTCGGGCCCGAAGCGGAGTGATGCTTCGAGCATTCCGATCATTACTTCTGCTTGCTGCCAGAACTCTTTTTCGCGGTCATAGACACCGCCCGAATGGGAGCCTTCGACGTAGACGCCGCCGTACTCGTCGTCGATACCGTCATTCAATGTGTGCTGGAGAATCTTTTTAAGTTTGTCCTCATATGGTTTGTGGTCCATCTTCATTATGTCGAGTGCGTGGAGGAAGAGCCAGACGAATTCGACGTTGTGGCCGTAGGAGGTGTTGTCGGCGGCATTTGGTTTTTCGCCGCCGTCTTCAAAGCGGTCCCAGCCCCAGATAATGTCGAACTTGATCTGTGGCGCGACCTGCCAGTCGGGGGTAAACTGTGGTATGCCGGTGAGGTATTTGGGGTGGTTGATTCGCTTGAAGAGGATGTCGATGTCTTCGAGGAGTTTGCGTTTGTGGACGCTCTTGCCGCTGCACTCGTAGAGGGTGGTGAATGCCTCCATGAGGTGCATGTGGGCGTCTAAGGTTTTCCTGTCGCCGCCGGCGGGACCGGGCCCGCAAAGGTCCCAGTTTCGCTCGAACATCTCGAAATAGCCGCCATACATTGTATCGGCGGCGTACTTCTGGACGAGGTCAAATGTCTTTTCTGCATATTCCAGGCCGACGGCGTCGCCGGTTGCGAGGGTGTATTCGCTGAGTGAATACATGGCGAAACTCAGGCCGTAGAGGATCTTTTTGTCGATTGCGACATTGCCCTTGCGGTCGACGGTCCAGTAGAAGCCGCCGGAGTCTTTGTCCCACATCCTGTCGAGCAGGAAATCGACGCCGTGTTTGGCGTACTCTGCACATGCGCCGCCCCCGTAGCCTGCCCGATGCGCCGATGACATGGTGAACACGGTGCGAGTCTGGGCGATAAGCGATTTCTCATCTTCACCGGTGTCGTTTCCGTCCTTGTCAAAATGGGTAATGAAGCCGCCGTTGGCGTCGTCTTTGCAGCGGTCCAGCCAGAAAGGCAGCAGCTCATTTTCGAGACAGTCCTTCAGTTGGTCTTTGAATGCCGAAAGTTGCTCCTTATCCATGATCAAAGGCTCCCAAAACAGAAATTTCTCAAGATTACCAATGAACAAGACCGGTCGAAAGAAATAAAAAACAGGCCCACATTGTGACGATATTATGTAGGCCTGTTTAACATGTCTTTGTTCTTTTGAAGGTCAGACCATATCTTTCAGATTCTTGAGCGGCCGAACCTTCACAACATTACGTGCGGGTTTGGCCTTGAAAATAGTTTCTTCTTTGGTGAAGGGGTTGATACCCTTACGAGCCTTGGTTGCAGGTTTTCGCTGCACGACCAACTTCATCAAGCCAGGCACTGTATACGCACCTGGGCCGCTTCGACCGAGACTCTTCTTAATCTGACCAGCCATTGCCTCAAACACAGACTTGACATCATTCTTTGTCAATCCTGTTGCATCGGCGATTCCCGATACGATCTCACTCTTGGTCATCGGCTTAACAGGTGCCTTCTTTTTTGCCATAACATTGTCTCCTTACGATGAAAAAAAATTAAAAAAACAAACCATTAGACTATTCTAAACTATTATTCTTACACAGAAAAATTATCACCCTGTCATCTGCGACAACTTTGCTTTACTCAAAATTGAAGCTGCTTTCTCAGAAGCTCTCACACACACTTTTTCCATCTCCACACTGAAATGAGCCTTTTTCGCCACCCGGGCTAATTCCAACTGACTGGCAATGGGTCCACCTGCTGCCTCAATAATCTCTAAAAGAGTAATCTCTTTAGCAGGACAAGCCAAGATGAATCCACCCGTTGGACCCCTCTTGCTCCTCAATATATTGGCTTTGACCATCTGTTGAAGAATCTTGATTAAGTATTCCAGTGGAATACCATATTTGGCAGAAATTGTGCTTGCCTTTACCCTGCCTTCATCAGCCTGCTCTGCTATGTATGCCGCTGCTATCAAACCGTAATGTGCTGTTGTACTCATCTTCATTCTTAAATCTCCCAATATAAGGTATCTGTATATATGGCCAGTTTGGCAGAATGATTATGAAATGCAAGACATTTCTGTTACTTCTTGCCCCCGTTGGTGAGTAGCGACTCCGGAGAAGCAAAACTATATCCAATTTGGGCAAAGCTCGGTGCTGAGAAATAACCATGTTTTCTATAGTTGAGCCTGCCAAACACCCTAAAATTGCCCCTGCGAAACTGCCACAGATTATCTCTGAGCCGTAAAATCACCATAATTCCAAGGATACAAACCAGTAACACAAAAAACACACAACCACCAACACGAAGCTGCGGAATTGCTGCAATCCAGGAGAAAAACTTGAAGGTTCAGTCAGTTTTTGTAATAATATCAACGCCCTGCGAAGAAACGTATGCTTTTTAACTATGGCGGCAGTCCCGCAGATATTACCGATGATCTCTCGTGTAATCATGGATGAGTTTATGTCGCCTTATTATGCAAAGCTTCTTGCCTGCGCCAAAGAGATGGACATGCTTACGATAGTAGATACCGACGGCGAACAGGCGATGCGTGTCGAATTCGAGAGGCTGGCGCCCTTGATAGGCCTTTACAACCGATAAGAAATCGATCTTCAATTAAGCGGGATAAAGAAATGGCGGGTAAAGAGACACTTACTTCAAGAGAGCGGGTTTTGAAAGCTCTTAACCATCAGGAAGCGGACAGAGTGCCCCTGGACCTTGGGGGATTTCAAACAGGAATTCATAAAAAGGCATACGAGACGCTGACCGAACACCTTGGTCTCGATGAGAAAATCATAATACTCGATCCTGTTCAGCAACTTACAAAGCCCAGCAAAGCGGTGCTGGAGAGATTTCATATAGATACAAGGTATGTCTGTGCGCATGGGCCTGACAGTTTTAAGGGCGGGATCGAGCATAATGTAAGGGCCGGCAGAGGTTGGTACGACCTGAAGGATGAATTCGGTGTCGTATGGTCCATGCCTGAGGATCAGGGACTTTATATGGATATTTCACATCATCCTCTTGCGGATGCCGAGACCAAAGACATCGCCGGGTACCCGTTTCCCAAAGGCGACGATCCTACAAGGTTCACAGGTGTAAGAGATCAGGCGTTACAACTTAGAAATGAAACTCCTTATGCGATATGCACGGGGATAAGCGGTGTTGTATACGAATATTGCTGGTATATGCGCGGCCTCGAGAGATGGTTTATGGATACGATAGAAAATCTCGATTTTTGCGAAGCCATGCTGGACCAGACCCTGAAATTCTGGATGGATTTTCATACCGGTTTTATGGGTGCTGTCGGTGATATCGTCGATGTTGTAATGATCGGCGACGACCTTGCGGGCCAACACGGGCCGTTGTTCTCAGTTGAATTTTATAAGAAGATTGTCAAGCCAAGGCAAAAGAAGCTCATCCGGCATATCAGGAGCCTTACCGACGCGAAGATATGGTATCATACCTGTGGGGGATGTGTGCCGTTAATACCGGAGCTTATAGACAACGGGATCGATATCATCAATCCGGTTCAGATCAGTGCGGCTTGCATGGAACCGGAGAATCTGAAAAAGCAGTTCGGCGACGATGTGGTCTTCTGGGGGGGCGGAATCGATTCTCAGCATGTTTTGCCCTTTGCAACGCCTGAAGAAGTGAAAGACGAAGTCCGTAAGAACCTGGGAATCTTCAAGGCCGGCGGCGGTTATATCTTTAACAATGTTCATAATATTCAGGCTGGTGTGCCGGCTGAGAACATTGTCGCTATGCATGACGCCGCTTATGAGTATGGTTTCTATGAATGATCAGGGGATTGTAACTTGAAACGATTATGGGCATAAGAAGGAGATTACATGAACCCTGTACTTGGAATTGTTTTTCATGCGATCGGCGGCTTTGCGGCAGGCAGTTTCTATACACCCTGCAAGAAGATTAAGGGATGGTCATGGGAGACATACTGGCTTGTGCTCGGCGTTTTCGCGTGGATTGTCACACCGCTGGTAATGGCGATGATCTTTACGCCGAGCTATGCGGATATTCTGAGTTCAACACCGATGAAAGTTATCTTCTGGGCGTATTTCTTTGGAGTACTCTGGGGGATCGGCGGCCTGACATTCGGCTTGACCATGCGGTACCTTGGGATATCGCTGGGTGTTTCGGTAGCGCTGGGATTATGTGCAATGTTCGGTACATTGATACCGCCGATATACGAGCAATTCTTTGGTGATGGAAGCACAACGACTTTCAGTGAATTATTATCAAGTATTTCAGGCAGGGTAATACTGGGGGGCATAGGGGTGTGCCTTGCGGGTATAATAATTTGCGGAAAAGCGGGGATGATGAAGGAGAAGGAGCTTTCCCCGGAAGAAAAAACCGAAGGGGTTAAAGAGTTTCATTTTGCAAAGGGTATCTGGGTAGCCACCGTTGCCGGGGTGTTGAGCGCATGCTTTGCCTTTGCACTTGCCGCCGGTAAACCGATCCAGAAGATCGGTGTTGAAAAGGGCGTGGAGAAGGTTTTTTCGAATATCCCCCTTTTGATCGTAATCCTGCTCGGTGGATTTACTACCAACTGTATATGGTGCCTATGGCTTGGCGTTAAGAACAAGTCTTTTTCGAATTATGTTAGGGCCAACGAAGGCTCGATGCCGGTTAATTACCTGCTGTGCCTGACAGCCGGGGTGTTGTGGTATTTGCAGTTTTTCTTCTACGGTATGGGTTCCACCCAGATGGGCAAGTATGGTTTTGCCAGTTGGACGCTGCACATGGCGTTTATCATCGTAACAAGCAATGCGATCGGACTATTGATGAAGGAATGGAAAGGCTCCAGCCGCAAGACAATATTGTATATTCTGGCGGGCATTGCCACATTGATTTTATCGACGGTCATAATCGGTTACGGAAACAAACTGGCTGGCGACGTTCATGAGGCAGAACGTCTGGGGATAGATATTACTCTCGGTTCCGGGCCGATCTCTGGAACTACACGACCCAGCATCTCAACGGTGCATGATCTGCCACCTCGGTCCCGAACAGTCAGACACCACCATCAGCGTTGCCCATGGGCTGATACTTTCGGATACGGAATTTGAGTTTCCGGACTCCTCCAACGGTTATTGTGCCGGTTTTCGGCGAGGTTGGGGCGCCTGAGCCCACGGGGCCATTCAAGGTTGTTTCAGGTTTTGTGCTGGCTAAGGAAGTCGAGGAAGTTGCGCAGGACGCGGTGGAGGTCGAACCGCGTGATATGGCCTTAGTGGACGATCCGGCGACCTCCTGGGATGATCGCGTTGTCGCCGGACCCAGTCACTTTGCTTTTGGCGACCAAGGTATCTATAATGTCGCGGTCGTACTGGCGATGGTGCCCAATACCCTGACTCCGCCCAACGGCGGTCCGGCGATTGAATTCGGCGATTTTCCGGCAAACAACGCTGAGCACAGGGACGCGCACATGCTCGCCATTGACCTGCAGGCCTTTGGCTTTGGCTCGACTAACGATCTGCCGGACAATTTCATCCAGCACGCACTTCCCGATGTGATATCGCGATATGACGCCATGCCGGACACCGACCATCCTGTCACGCCGGAACCGGCAACTTCCACGCCGGAGCAGGCGCGAATGGCGATGGTCAAGTTCCTGCTGGCCTTGACTGATGCGCGGGTGAAGTTCGAGCGGGCGCCGTTTGACCGGCCCGAAATCTTTGTGCCCATCGATGGAACCGCGCCCGACAATATCGGCGGACGCCAGGGCTATCTCGCCGACGCCCGGTTCATGCACGTTCCGGCCCGTGGCGCAGCAGGAAGGTTCAATCCTCTGTCGAATTTCCTCGGAGTCTCCAGTATACCGGTCATGGGAGCCAACAATGACCACTTTGACCCCAACCCCACGCTGGACTGCGTCATCATCGACAACCGCGATCCGGGGACCCGGTCTGTGGGGACCTGGCGGGTGTCCGACGGAACGAACCCATGGGGGCCCGATTCAGTCTACAGCTTGAGTGCGGGCGATACCTTTACCTTTGGAACGGATCTGCCAGGCGCCCAATACGGAATCTACATGAGGTGGACGAAAACGCCGCCCAGTGGAATTCGCTCGGGACATACACATTCACCACCGGCGCACAGGTGCAAATAATCTCCGAAACCACCGATTTCTCGACCAACGCCGACGCCGTAAGACTTGTACCACAATAACAGTATATCGACTGCGGACAGCAGATTAAGAGGATGATACGCCAGGAAGGGACGACTTACCTGTCCCTTCCTGTTTATTCCGGGCCATCCGGTTTATACATAGCTCCCGACGGCCGCCTCATCCCAA
>JAGHBX010000568.1 GCA_021160785.1 Planctomycetota bacterium
CGCTCGATAACGGCGGCGAGAAGGTAACGCTGATGCAGCCCGGCGCGCCGGACCCGATCACATTTGAAGTGCCCGAAATACGAATAGACCGTGTAAACTACAGCGACGGCTCGCATCCGGCGGGCAGCGACCCCTGGCCGACAACTCCCGACGGCGGCGGAAAATCACTGACCCGCAAAGTCTTAGCCAACTACGGAAACGACCCGGCAAACTGGCAGGCCGCTAACCCGACCCGCGGGTATTAAATCAACCGCCTTTCTGTACACGGTTCGGACGCACCCAAACCGCAACGAGGTAAGCATCGTGCCGAGTTGCTGAACCGCCCGCGGTGCGTTTGATTATTGTACAATTTTGGTTTATGATGAGGGGGAGATGTATGCGCCGTTGTTGGCGGCGGCAGAGAGTTCGTCGAATATTGGCAGGTTAAGGAGGAATGTTATGAAGCCTGGTTGGATATGTGTGCTTGTTTTGTTTGCAGTGTTTGTGCTGGCGTTGCCTGTGTGGTCGGCGGCGAGCGTTTCGGTGGTGACTTTTGAGGATGCCGGGGCGCCGGTCAGGCACGGGCTCGATAAGGTGACCTGCGCCCTTGCGGAAAAAGGAATCGGCGTTGAGAAGGTCGGGGATTTGAAATCGGCCAAGGGTGGGCAGTTGATTGTCGCGGATGTCGGCGGCAAGACATCGGCGGGCGCGGCGCTGCTGACGCGGTTGAAGCTGAAGGCGCCGACCACTTCCGAAGCACTGCTGGTGCGAAACACATCGTGGAAGGGGAAAAAAGCGGTGCTCCTGAGCGGTGCCGATGAGCGTGGGCTGATGTATGCGCTGCTGGATACGGCCGACCGTATCGGCTGGGCGCAGGACGCCGACAATCCCCTGGGCCAGGTGCGCGATGCAACGGAGAAGCCTTATGTGTCTGAGCGTGCCGCGTCGATGTACACGATGAACAAGGCGAATTTCGAGAGTTTTTTCTACGACGAAAAATACTGGCAAAGATATCTTGATATGTTGGCCAGGGACAGGTTCAACACATTTGCACTTCTTTTCGGTTATGAAAACAACGGGTATTTTGCACCGCCGTATCCACAGTTCTTTGATGTGGAAGGTTTTGGCGATATTCATGTTGTGGGTGTAACCAAAGAGCGCCAGCGGCGAAATGTTGCGGCGCTGAAGAAGATTATCCGGATGACCCATGAGCGGGGGATGAATTTTACCTTAGGTATCTGGGACCATATTTATCGCGGCGGTGTTCAGGGATCGCGGGACAGGGCGACCAGGCCGACGCCGGATGTGATATGGGGGCTGACGGGCGATAATCTGGAGGCGTACACGATTGCGGCGCTGACAAAGTGGGTCAGGATGTTTGGTGAAATCGATGCGATACAGTTCCGCATGCACGGCGAGTCGGGCCTGAAGCGAAGCGAGATGGCCGGGTTCTGGACGAATATCTACAAGGTGATGCTCGAACATGCGCCGCAGATGCGTTTTGATGCGCGGGCGAAGAACTTTCCGCACGAGCTGATCGACAAGGCGGTGGATATGGGCGTCAATATACGGATGTGTACGAAGTACTGGATGGAGCAGATGGGCCTGCCGTTTCATCCGACGCATATCAACCGGCAGAATCAGCATGATCGTCGGCATGGCTATGCGGATATGCTGCGTTATCCCAAGCGGTACGACATGCACTGGCGGCTGTGGAATTCGGGGACGACGCGCGTGTTGCTGTGGGGCGATCCGGAGTATGCCAGGCGCTTCGCCGAAAGCACGCATCTCTATGACGGCAAGGGCTTTGAGATCAGCGACCCTTTGACGACGAAGGGTCAGGACCATCCGCACGATATGCCGGTCTTTGATATAATCAATCCGAAGTACAAGTACTATGACTGGGAGTTCCAGAGGCAGTGGCATTTCTTCCAGGTATTCGGGCGAATGGGATACAACCCCGACACGCCGGCCGAGGTCTGGCGGAAGGAATTCGAGAGACGCTACGGCAAGGCTGCGGCGCCCGTTGAAAAGGGCCTGCATCTGGCAAGTAAGATTCTGCCGATGATTGTGTCTTATTGCTATCCGTACTCTCACTTCCCGACGACGCGCGGCTGGGCGGAAAAGCAGCGACAGGGCGACTTGCCCGGCTATGCAAAGGTCGAAGGCACGGATACCCAGCAGTTCTTGAGTCCTGCAGAAGCCGCCGAGTGCATCATCGAAGGCAAGGACTCGGCGAAGCGATGGCCACACGAATCGAGCGAGTGGTTTGCGGATATTTCCAGGGCGGTGCTCCAGCAGGTCAGACTTGCCGAAACAAGCATTGGCGCAAAGAAGAACAACGAGTTTATTTGCACCGTCACTGATCTTAAGATATTGGCGTATCTGGCGTCGTATCACTCGCATCGGGCCAGGGCTGGGATGGCTTATGCACTGTTTATGCGCAGCGGCGACGCCGGCGCTCTCAATGCGGCGATTGGGCATGAGGAGCGGGCGGTTGAGGCCTGGGGACGGATCGTGGAATCGGCGGGCGATGTGTATAATTTCGACCTGCGGTTTGGAAGACGCAGCGCGGGCCTGTCCGGCCACTGGCGCGACGAATTAGTGAAGCTGAACGAGGGGCTCGATAAACTCAAACAGCAGCGAATGGACTTCAAGCCGAAAGGCGAAAAGCTGACTATTGCCGACGGGCTGAGCTATCATATCCTTGCCAAAGACTCATCCGGCGCAACAGTACGATTTCCTCAAGCCGGGGAGATTTCTGTCTGCGTCAGTGACGATGATCGGGCGCCGACGGTGATTCACAAATACATTACAACTGCAAAACCGCTCCAGCCCCTTACGATCTCGGCTCAGGTCAGCGACCCGTCGGGTGTTAAATGGGTACGTCTGCGGTATCGGGGCGTAAACCAGTTTTTTGACTACAAGAGCCTTGATATGGCGGCTTCCGGCGGCGGGCGTTACGCAGCGACCGTGCCGGCGAAGGATATCCAGCCGCGGTGGGATTTTATGTACCTGATCGAAGTGATGGATGACTGCGGCAACGGTAAGATATATCCCGACCTGGAGAAGGAAGCGCCTTACATTATCGTGAAGTTGGACAGAGACTGAGAGTGGCAACCGGATGATCTGATGTTGAACAAGCTGCTGGCATTTTATACCAAATTCTTCGCCGTGTGGGTGATGCTGCTGGCGATCGTGGCCTACTATTGGCCCGAGCCTTTCAAAGTCAATATGATTGTGCTCAACGTATTCTTTGGGTTGACCATGTTCGGTATCGGTGCGGTGCTGAGTGTCGATGACTTCAGACGCATCGGTCAGCGCCCCGTGATCATATTGATCGGCTCGGCGGCGCAATTCACAATAATGCCTTTGGGTGCATATTTTCTCGCACGGCTTTTTAATCTGCCGCCGGTGCTTGCGGCCGGTCTGATTCTTGCCGGATGCGCACCCGGTGCGATGGCAAGCAATGTTATGTGTTATGTGGGGCGTGCCGATACCGCATATTCAGTCTCGCTGACGACGGTGTCCACATTACTGTGTCCCGTTCTTACGCCGGGTCTTACGGTTTTGCTGGCGCAGAGGGATATGGACATACCTTTTTGGCCCATGTTTCTTGATGTCATGTGCACCGTTGTCTTGCCTTTATTGGCCGGGTTTGCCACGAGGCATTTCTTCAGGAAACAGGTCGACAGGGTTTCGAGGATATTTCCGGCGATCTCCGTTACCTTCATCATCTTTATTTGCGCGGTTGTAATTGCACTGAATCGCGAGAGACTCCAACTGCTCACGCCGGCGGTTATTGCCGTTGTCGTCTGCCTCAATGTTTACGGTATGTTTTCCGGGTACGGGGTGGGGACACTGTTTGGGATGGAAACGGCGAGGAGGCGAACACTGAGCATCGAGATCGGCATGCAAAACGCCGGGCTGGGAACTAAGTTGGCGCTGGCTCACCTCGGTAGTGAATCCGCTATCCCGACAGCCCTTTTTGTTTTTGTCTGCATCATCACCGCGTCGGTGATGGTCGAGTTCTGGCGGAGGCAGTCCGAGCAGAAATCCCGCGACCAAAGCGTAACCCAGACCGCCCAGGATAGTTAGGGCGCTGCGCCATCTGTGTCCGATAAGAACTGCTCTGCACCAAGGCAGAGTCCAAAGGATGAATGTCGCTGGGGGTTAAACTTCATTTTCAGGTTAAAAGGGGGGATTTATCAGCCGATGATTATTGTATTGTATAGTCCGGGGACAGGCTCCGGATGTAATGTGGAGATATCGGCAGGCGGTGTATGGTAAAGATTGCGGATTTGATTCGTGGCGAGGGATTGCGTGAGGCTCATGGATACGACCTGATCGTTGGGCCGGACACACCGGTCAGTGAGGCGCTGCGCCGGATGGAGGAACTTGGCTGCGACAGCGTTGCCGTCCGAGGGGCCGGCGCCGACAGCAACGCGGTGATCTCCAGGGAGGAAGTGCTGCAGGGTTTGCTGTTGGAGCTGGAAAAGGCTCAAGTGCAGCTTTCCATGTTGCAGCGTCAGATCGAAGGCAGTATTTCCGAGCAGATCGACAACATGCAGGAGGGTGTCAAATCTCTTGTCGAAGGGGAAAAAGACAAGCTTTCCGTAGCCATAGACAACATGAGCGAGGGGCTGATAATTTTAGGACGCACCGGTGAGATTGAAAGAGCCAATCCCTCGGCGAAAACTCTGTTAGGCTTGCTGCCCAAAGACTCGCTGGCGGCGCTTGCGACGGTAATTGACGCGCTTGGTTTTCGAGAGCTGATCGGCAAGGCCGACGACCCGGATGAGAAGAAAGCGGGCGAGTTCAAGGTTCGTTCGGCGTCCCGGAAAATACTCCAGATGAGGTGGAATGAGATGATTGACAACTGGGATAATTGTCTCGGCACCGTAGTTATGATTCGAGATGTGACGGACGAGGATCTGGCCGAAAAGGCCAAGACGGAGTTTATCGCATCCATTTCACATGAGTTGCGAACGCCGCTGACAAGTATCCAAAACTCGGTATCGAACATCCTTGCCGATGTTACCGGACGAATTCCAAAAAAGACTCGCGAGTATCTGCATGCGATGAAAAACGATTGTCATCGATTTGCGGATCTGATCAATGACCTGCTTGATATGGCCAAGCTCGAGGCCGGCAGCATGCCCATCAATCGGCGCGTGATAAATATCGTTTCGGTTGCCGGCGAGGTGATTCGGCGGTCGGCGGATTCCGCCCGGGCGCGGAATATCGACCTGACGTATGAAATCAGCGGTCACGTTTCACCGGTGTACGCCGATCCTCAGCGGATTGGGCAGGTCCTGTCGTATCTGATCGCCAATGCGATCAAATTCACCGAGCCCCAGGGGCGGATTACCGTGCGATCCTACGACAGCGCCGCCGACGTCGTAACAATGGTTGAAGATACGGGCGTGGGGATAGAACCCGAGTTGCAAAAGCAGATATTCAGCAAGTTCGTCCAGATCGGGCGTCGGGCGGGCGCCGGGTCAATGGGCAGCGGATTGGGGCTGGCGATAAGCAACGGCATTATCGCCGTTCACGGCGGAGCGATCTGGGTCGAAAGCCGCAAGGGCGAGGGAAGCAGGTTCTATTTTTCGCTACCCAAAACCGACCCGTTCGTGATGCTCTACAGGCATTTATCGGGCCTGGTCGCGCGGACAGGCAGGGCGGCAAATGATTTTGCCCTTATGATTCTGGGTTTTGACGTTGGCGGCGAGCATGACAGCAGTGTCAAGACACAGGTTGGTTCGATAATAAACGAGCTGTTGGCCGAAAGCGACCATTTCCTGGCCAATGCCGGGAGCCTGGCAATCCAGACAGAGGATTTTGAAGTCGTGTTTGTCGTGGAGGAATCCGGCGGCAAGCAGATTGAAATGGTGCGGCGGAAGATTCAAAAAATTGTCGGCAATCGTCTCAGGAAAAACTGTGGGCGCGGTGCTATTTTGCCGATGTTGGGAGTAGGAGTTTACCCGACTGATGCGCTTGATGCGCGAGAGTTGGAAGATATTGCGAGGAACAAGGTAAGCAAGTTGCTTGATTGATTTGCGTTGCGGCATTGGAGAACAGTTATGTTTGATTTTCTGGGACTGAAGAAGAAGACAAGCAAGACGAAGATCATGGTGGTCGATGACGAGCCGAACATCGTTCAGACTCTGCGGGACAGGCTCGAGATGAACGAGTACGAGGTTGTTACCGCCGGTAACGGCAAGGAAGGTTTGGAGCGGTTCGAAGAGGAACATCCCGATGTCATTTTGCTGGATGTGATTATGCCGATCATGGACGGTCATGAGATGTTGGAAGCGCTTCGTAAGCGACCTGCGGGTCAGAACGTATCGGTAATCATGCTGACGGCTCGCAGCCAGACGCAGGATATTGCGCGGGCCAATGTGTGCGGCATCGATGATTATATCGTTAAGCCGTTTGATCTCAGCGAACTTCTTGAGAAGATTGAAAGCGTTGTCGAGAACCGTAGCGCGGTGGCAAGATAATAATTTCAGTGGGCTAATCCGCCGCAGGTGGACGCCCACAGTTTCGGTGGGGCTTGCCCGGCCCTGCGAGTAGTCAATTCCCCCATTTATTCAGATTGGTCTTTAGAGGTTTCCCCAGTGGAATGGCTGGAAGTTTAGCTCCATCAGTTCGCAACCGTTGATGAGCCATTGGGCGTCGGCGTTTTTCGTGAGGCGGAGTCTTACCTTGACGTAGTAGAGTGTGGCGGCCGGTGCGTAAGCGCTGTTTGGCTCGACATGTACGCGGTAAACGTTCTCGGCTGTTGCAGTGGGTGCGTTGATGACTATCTGTCCGGTCGTTTGCGGGGCTTTATTTATCTTTGTTGTTGTGAAGAATGATTGCATGAAGTTGATCAGTTGTTTTCTGGAATTGTGGCTGCGGTCGGAATAGTCGGGCGCCAGAGTCGTCGCCAGGGCTTTGGTGTCTTCTGCGACGACGGCGTTTCTTGCGCATTTGATCGTGTGCTTGACTTTTTCGAAGTCTGTCTTGATGAAATAGTCGAGTCCCAAAGCGGTAACCGCCAGGACCAGCGGCAGGAGCAACAGCCACCACAGCGATTTTTCCGGGGAGTTCTGTCGCACGACAGTGACCACGATGAGCATCACCAGTGAGATGGAAAGCAGCAGCCAGGGGGTTTGGAAGATGTTTGTCATTTTTTGCGATTCCTTTGTTGGCGTTTCAGTCGGTCTTGTCCAGTTTCCATGCGATCTTGCTCAGGGACTTGTTTCGCTCGTAATTTGTCATGTCAAAATGGAGTGCGGTAACGGTAATGTAGCCGTCGGCGATGGAAGTTGTGTCGGCGGGACTGACGGTTGGGTCGCGGTGTTTGCCGCCGGTGTACTCGAAGATCATGCGGCCTTGCTCGTTGTCCTGGAGGGCGAATCTCTCCTCGAAGCCGCCGGTGGACTGTGGTACGACGACGACGCCTTTTGGGGCTCCTTTGGAGAGCGATGGGATATTGATATTGATGACGTCGCCGGCGTGCAGGGGCAGTAATTGTTCGAGGATGCCGAAAGCGTAGCGGGCGGCTTTTTCGGCGTCGAAATGCTCGTCGAAGACGGCGCTGAGGGCGACCGATGGCACGCCTTCGAATGCGGCTTCTATGGCGGCGGCGACGGTGCCGGAGTAGAAAACATGGACGCCGACGTTTGCGCCGTGGTTGATACCGGAGACGACGAGGTCGATCGGTTCGTGATTTTCCTGCAGCAGGCTGGTCATGGCGATTTTGACGCAGTCGGCAGGGGAGCCGTCGACGCTGTAGGCGATGAATTTTCCGGTGATGTCGAGCTTTTCGCAGGCGACGGGCGACAGGCTGATGCTGTGGCCTGCGCCGGACTTTGGCTGGGAGGGGGCGATTACCGTGACTTTGCCGAGTTTGGTCAGATGTTTGTAAACGGCCTCCAGGCCTGGCGCGAAAACGCCGTCGTCGTTTGCTAACAGGATGTGCATGATCGAGTTTATCTCCAAGGTTGTCTTATTATTAAGCCAGTGTAAGTCTTGTTGAGAGGTGTGTCAATTGTTTAGTATTTAGCATTTAGTATATAGTGAGTAGTGAATAGTGAATAGTTGGGTCGGCTGGGTGCTGAGATTGGGTTTGTTTCGTGTTTTTGGGTCGGCGAATGGTAGACGCGTGGCAAATTGGGTTTGTTTCGATGAAATAGGGGATGGGGAGGGATTGTAGATCGTATATTGTAG
>JAGHBX010000327.1 GCA_021160785.1 Planctomycetota bacterium
ATGGAGTTGAATTCGACAAAAACTACTTCAACATTGCCAAAAAAATACACGTATCATCCTCAATAGATTACACAAAGAACATTAAGTTTTTTGAAAATGATGCTTTGAAATTTGATTCCTATGGAGAGTATGATGTTATCCATCTTTACCGTCCTTTTCACGATCGGGACAGGCAAAATGAGCTTGAAGAAAAAATAATTGCCGATGCCACAGAAAATGCCTTGATAATCGGAATACTCTGTAACTTCTACAGCCTTCCTGCGGATATACGGCCACCTACGGTATTTGTGAATGGATACTTAAAAACAAAAGACAAACAGCTTGTTGAACAGGTAAAGCTTGCATTACGCGACACTGAGACCCTTGTAAAGTCAAATGCGATACAAAAAATAGATTTTCAGGCTATCAATCAAGTATACGAACATGCGGACAAGCATCGGGATGGACAGCGATGTCTTCCCGGCTCTACGGAGGTGGGATGTTATTATAAATCCGACCTGAACTACATTTACAAGGGCATAAAACACTGTGTCAAAAACAAACTTATCAGTATTGAGAAACCGTTCTTTGATGCCGGGGCCGGCGATGGCAGAGTAATGGCGATTACCGCATATTTGTTTGGTATCCCATCGTATGGTTTGGAGTACGATCAGCAAGTAGCCGATGAAGGCTTGCTTAAAATAAGTAAGCTGGAAGAAAAATCGTTGACAAAAACAACGCAGTTGGCTCTGGCTTGCGGAGATTTCACAGAAGATGAGAACTACAAAAAACTGGGCATTGAATTTGAGTCAATCGGAACGTTTTTTAATTACGACAACAACTATCTGGAGATCGCAAAAAAGATCAATGACCAATCGCCATCGGGGACTGTTTTCCTTTTTATGCGGATAACAGAAAGGGTCCTGAGTTTTGACAAACTCGAATTTATCACCCAGATAAACCTCTCGGAGAATAACGAATCAAAATACAACATGTGTATCTACCGCAAAAAATAAAACAACGGCCTCGCCAACCAGATCCAGCTTACTTTTCACAATTCTATCTCACTTTTTGTCCGTTTCAACCCGGAGTTTCATCTTTATTCGGTCAGCTCTGTTGAGGAATTCTTTGTTCTGACAAGGCACCAGGTCCGGCTTCTTCCCCTGTTCTTCCGCCTCAGTCTTTCTTGCTCTGTTAGCCGCCTTGATCGCGTACGTTACTGCCTTACGGTAGCTTTTGGTATCGTATCTCTCACCCGGTCGGCGTGTCGGGTCATCTTTTCGGTTCGTACCCGGCCTGTTCCCATACGATGGCGGGGTCTTGCGGTCTTTGGACCGCTTTGCTCTCGTCTGAGCTTCCGCTTCTTTAGGTGAGAACATATACGCCGGCAGGTCCCGCTTCATATAGGGCTGTACAATCTTCTGCGCCTTCGGCCCTAACGTCACTACCCATACGTGACCATGGTGTGCGGTCTTGTTATATTCATCGACAACCCGATAATGCCATATTTTACCAGTCGTCTCGATATCAATCGCCCGCATTGCCGTCAGTTCACCCGATCACATTCCGGTCAGCAGTTGCACCTGTATCATATCAGCAACGACCTTGGAGGCATACGGCAGCACGGCGTATTCCAGGTACCGGTCATTATTGAGGAATATGCTCCCGGGTAGTTTGCGTTTTCGACGTGATTTCCTGGCCACAATTTTGCCCTTTCCCTGAGACAATCGTAAAGAAAAAATTTCAGCGGAAAATGCAAATTTCCACGAAATTCCGCTTCGACCACCACAAAAGTGTCATAAAGATTGTCATAAGAAGAAGGGGATTTGTCAAGTACAAAAATCTAACCTCCCCCAAAATAAGCACTTATAAATGGAGCCTAAGGGATTCGAACCCTCGACCTCTTGCATGCCATGCAAGCGCTCTCCCAACTGAGCTAAGGCCCCGAAGTCACATTATGATACTGTAAATCATGTCGGCTTTCAAGGAGTTAGTACGAGAATTTTCGCCGTCAGGGGGGAAATTATTGCAGATTGCGATGTTTTTTGAGCCAGTTGGCGACCCATTGCCTTGCCTGGGCGGTGGTGGCGATCTGCTCGCCCAATTGGTCGATGTACATCTCCCTGCTCGCCAGCCCGACCATAGGGCCCGGTGGAACGCCCAGGCCGATGAGTTCGCGACCGTCGAGCAGGGGCTTTGGTCGCAGTTGGCTCCCTTTCAACCGTCGGGCACGGTTCCTGATGGCGACCAGCGGGGCGATCGTCGCAGAAGACGCCCTCTGGATCGCCCATTGCAGATCGTACAGATCCCAGAAATACGGCTCGCCGGCGACCAGCTTGAGCTGCGCCAGCGTCATATCGGCATCGAGCAGCCTGCCTCGCGATTCCAGAAGAAACTTCAGGTGTTTGCGATGGGCGCCGCTTAGCTTGAGCGCTCCAACGGCCTTGACAATATCGTCGGTATCGAAGGCGGCAAAGAGACCGGCCAGCGCCAACGGAAAATCGACATTCTTTCGCAGATACCCCACGACCTCCACGCCAAACTGCGCGTCGCCGCCGTGCATCCCGGCAAATATCGCCCCGGCCAGCCCGCTTTCGACGAGCATCTCGGCGCCGCACCGGCGATTGGAATCGGCAAAGGTGGCTTCCAACTCCATTGCGATTCGCTCGCCGCTTATCTTCGTGATGTTTTTGGCTAATTTGACAATCGCCGCCCACGTGCCGTCTTCAATCGCAAAGCCTAATCGGGTCGAAAAACGCGCTGCGCGGAGCATTCGCAGATAGTCCTCGCCGAACCGGTCATGCGGTTTGCCGATAGTTCGGATCACGCCGCGAGCCAGATCGGCCTGGCCGCCGACAAAATCCAGAATCTTCTTTTCGATGGGGTCGTAAAACATGCCGTTAATGGTGAAGTCACGCCGGGCGGCGTCGGCTCTGGCGG
>JAGHBX010000607.1 GCA_021160785.1 Planctomycetota bacterium
GACAATACGTCCAGGTTCAGGCGCCTTCGCCGGAGGGAAATGTGTTTCGCGCATATTCGATAAGCTCGCTGGCCCACGAAAAAAATATCGTTGAATTGATTGTCAGGCTCATACCGGGCGGCATTGGCTCGACCTACCTGCACAATCGCAATGTCGGCGACAAGGTGGTCTTTGCAGGACCTTACGGCGAGTTTGTTCTAAACGAAGATCCGTCGGTTGAAATCATCTGCGTCGGAGGCGGATGCGGCATGGCGCCCATGAAAAGCATTATCTACTCACTGTACGACCGCTGGCCGGAAAGGTCGTGCCGGCTGTTCTTCGGCTGCCGTACAATAAAAGACACCTTATACATGGACCGGTTCCGGCAACTTGCAGAGCAGCATCCCAACTTCCACATCGTCTATGCCCTCTCCGACCCGTTAGGACCCGATGAGCACTGGGACGGCGAGACGGGCTTCATTCACCTGGCCGCCGACAAGATGCTCGAACCCGCCGCCGGCAGACAGGCCTTTTTGTGCGGACCGCCGCCAATGGTCGAAGCGGTCATAAGGGTACTGCACGACAAAGGCTTCGCACCGCAAGATATCTATCATGACGAATTCTAATGGCACTGCTCAAAAACCCCACCAAAACAGCCTGTTGCAAAATGCAGGCAACCGCTTTATAGTTAATGGTCAAACCACATTTGGCGGGAGCAGTGTTTTGGGCCTGGCGAGATTTTACTGTAGCGAGTTGCGAAAAGGGGTGATTGAGCTTGATGGCAGTGAAGCTCATCATCTCATCCATGTCCTGCGCCTGCAGGGGGACGACCGTATCGAGCTTTTTGACGGAATAGGCGGGATCGCCGAGGCGACGGTTGCAGATGTTGGACGCAAGACGGCTGCGGCGGAGATTCTCAATATAGAGCGCGTCAGTCCGCGGCAGACCGGCAGGGTCATTATCGCGACGAGTTCTGCGAAGGGTCAGCGGTTTGACTGGCTGACAGCCAAGTGTACCGAACTCGGAGTCGACGAACTGGCGATCGTCCTGTTCGAGCGAACGGTCAAGCAGCCCCACGGTTCCGCCGCCATGCAACGATACCAAAAGCTAACGGTCTCGGCTGCCAAGCAGTGCGGACGGTTGTTCCTGCCTGGCCTGAGCGGACCGACCGGTCTTGCCGAGACGGTCAAAGACCTGACCGCCCGGTACCGGCAGGCACAGATGATCTTCGGCGGATTCGGTGAAGGGGTGGCGGGCATAAGGCAGTATTGCCGGGCGGACGCCGATACTATCGCTTTTGTCGGGCCGGAGGGCGGAATGACCGATGCCGAAGAGCAGCTCCTGAACGAACACGGAGCGAAGCCGGTGCGTATCAACGCCAACATCCTGCGGGTGGAAACCGCAGCGATCGCTTTTGCGGCTATTCTGTGTGCGGACAGATAAAAGGAATCGGGCGTGGAACTTTTTACGATTATCATTATTGGCCTGGGCCTTGCGATGGACGCATTCGCCGTCTCGATCGCCGCCGGCGCAGGTTACAGGCAACTGAAGATTCGGCATGCAATACGTATGGCCGTGTTTTTCGGCGCCTTCCAGGCGATTATGCCGGTTATAGGCTGGCTGGCGGCAGCTACTTTCAAGGAACAGATCGAAGCCTGCGATCACTGGGTGGCCTTTGGAATACTATTAGTCATCGGCGTCAAAATGATTTACGAAGCCTTCAAGATCGACCGGGCGACGAACCCCTCAAATCCCGCCAATCTCGCCGTGCTCCTGACATTGGCCGTCGCCACAAGCATCGACGCCCTTGCCGTTGGAATCACGCTGACGCTTGTCACCGACTCGGTCGCCATCGCCGTCATTATCATCGGACTCATCACCTTCGCCCTTTCCTGGCTCGGCTGCTATATCGGAAAACGCATCGGCCATCTCTTCGAGAACAAAATCGAGATCATCGGCGGCTGCATCCTGATCGCCATCGGCGTCAAGATTCTTATCGAGCATACGATTACAGCCAAGTAGTACTAAGCACCTACAGGAAATGCGCCCTTATGCCGGCGATACGTAGCGGGGGCGTCTCGCCTGCGGTGGGCGCCATCCTTTTCGGCGCAGCCGAAAGGGATGACTAACCCGTTGACGAAGCATCACTTTGCTCCGCTGCGCTGCGCAAAAGGATGACGCGCGGCGCACACTCGAGCCAAAAGACATAGGGGGATGCTCTGATAAAATATTTCTTGTCGTTGCGAACTTTGCCGCTGGTTATAGAGTATAAATAAATAAGAGTGATGAGCATGAAAAAACAGCATATAGCGATAAATGTGTGGAGAGATAGATTGAGGTAGGCGGCAGAATAAGTTAGTGTGTTTTTCGTCGTGTGTGTATGGGCACATCGCTAGAGGCGGTGTGTGTCAGGAGGCAACACAAGTGGCACAGGGAGCGAAAAACAAGTTGTTGAGCGAGAAAAGGGTGGACCGGAGTCCACCCTTTTTTGTTATGCGATCGAATCATGCCGAACATGTAAATTCAAATTGAACAGGAGGTAAACTTTTTATCGGCGGGCGGTTTTGACGTTCCAAAAAGAGCAGGCGATGCGTACAACTGATGACAGGACAAAGGTAACAATGGATATACGGGAGGAACTGAAAATGAACGAGTTACCGCAGAACAATAAGACCGAAGCGCTCAGTCGCCTCTTAAGACGCATCAACCAGGGCGTAGACCCGAAGATACTGCGAAGGGAAGCCAACAGCCTCATCAGCCAGGTTACAACAGGCGATATCGCATCCGCCGAGAAGCGACTGGTCGGGGAGGGTTACTCGGCCAGACTCGCCTCGCAACTGTCCGCGGCGTTTATACTGATGGGTATCCTGGAAGGCCAGAGTCTCAGCGTCAAGAACCAGTTGCCCGCCAATCATGTCCTGCGGAAGGTGTTGGCGGAACATGAATTGATCAAGTGTTTTATGGCCGACCTCGAAGATGTGGCCGACGAAATCTCCAGCCGAAATGAACTCACCAGTACGTGCAGCGAATTCATGAGGCTCTCGCATATCGTCGAACATCTCAACGCCATCGAGGAGCATATCGAGCGGGAGGAGGATGTCATCTTTCCGTATCTGCAGAGACACGGCTGGACCAGTCTCTGCCGGGCCGCTCACAGCGACCACTCATATATAAAGATAGCGATTGACGACCTTTGCAGACTGGTGGGAACCTTTGAGCCTTCCAGGAGCAAAGAGTTCAGGATCCGGCTCAATTCCATAACAAAGTACATTTGCCCGACGATGACCGAGCACCTGTTTCAGGAAGACAACATACTGTTTCCGATCGCCCTGGAGGTCATCAAGGACAAAGGGCTCTGGAAAAAAATCAAGACTATTTGCGACGATATCGGTTACTGCGGCGTTCATACATAATCGCATGGATGTACCGTGCAGGAGGGCTTCGGAGGCGGACGCCGCAACCGTTTATTGTCAGGTTGCGTGCCTGTAGATCGGCGATAAGCCATTGAGCCCGAACGCAGGCATGTAACTTTATTTTTGCCCCTTTCACCTGATTCC
>JAGHBX010000376.1 GCA_021160785.1 Planctomycetota bacterium
CGGTCGGGCAGATATTCGCCCTTGCGCCGCGGCGGGATATTGTAGATTCGATACGGATCAAAATAAGTCGGAGGACCGCCGTAAGCGCAGCCGCCGATATTAACATCAAAACCCTGCCACTGCGGTTCATACTTTTCTTCGCCCTTGCCGCCCTTGCCGGACTTTCCCGAAAGGTGCCACTTGCCCAAAAAAGCCGTCGCGTAACCGGTCCCTTTCAACCGCTCGGCAATCGTTACATGATTGAGCGGCAAGTAATCAAGCGTTTTCGCCGAACGCAGTACCGCATTTGCAGGCTGAAAACTGAGTCGGTCCGGGATATGGTTGGTCAGCCCCAATCGCGCCGGCGACAGGCCCGTCATGTTGGCGGCACGAGTGGGCGAACAAACCGGCGCCGCCGCATAGGCATCCGTAAATCGCATGCCCTGCCGCGCCAGCCGGTCAATGTTGGGCGTCTCCAGGCGCTCATTGCCCTGGCAGTGCAGGTCCATCCAGCCTAAGTCGTCGATCATAATGAAGACAATGTTGGGACGAGCCTTGATCGGCACCCCGCTCGATGACCGCAAAAAGACCGGCATCGAAACCGCGACCGCACCAAAAGCAACCGATTTTAGAAACTCGCGTCTGCTCTGCATACTCACGCATCCTTCTTGTTTGTCATTGGCATACCGTCGGCATCCTGCCGGCACTTCAGCGTTTCGCGGGCGAGACGCCCCCGCTACAGGCCGACCACGTAGAGCTTTCTCATCGTTGTAACGTACAGCGTGCCGTTTGCGGCGGTTACCGTGGCGTTCATATTGCTGTCGAGCCTGATCTTGCTGATGACTTTCTTTTCTTTGCCCGCCGCAAAAACCAGAAAGCCTCTCCGCCTTGTGCCGATATAGACCTTGCCGTCGGCTACGAGAGGCGAGCCCCACATGTCTCCGCCGGCATCGTACTTCCAGTACATCTTGCCGGTTTTCGCGTCGACGCAATGGACAAATCCACCACAGTCGGCGACAAATGCAAGGCCCTGATATACGGCAGGCGTTGAGACGCAGTGCTTCTCTACGGGATAAGACCATACCTGGCCGGTAGTGGTTATATCGCCGGTTTGTGATGCGTCGATGCACTTTAGCCAGGCCTTCTCTTTGCCCCACCAGATATCGCCGCCGGCGGTAACATAGACGCGGCCATCATGGAAAACGATCATGCTCTTGATATTGGTGGGGCCTTCCTTTCGGTTTCTCTTGTAGTCGTGGATGTTGACTTTCGGTGCATCGGGATCGCAGTCGAATTTCCATACGCGTTTGAGCGTCTTGACCTCGCCCGCCGCCGGCGCCGACTTTAGAGCCTGGAAAGCATACACCACCCCGTCGCCGCCTCCGAAGAATACCAGCTTCCTGCCGTTGACTTCGCCCATTGCCGGTGACGACCATGTGCAGTGATACACGAGCCTGCCCATTTTTTCTTCGTCCTGAGCGAGCAGTCGGCCGGTCTTTTTGTCCAATACGATCAGGCTCGGCGCATCAGGCGCGCGATTTGCCCGATGAGTGTTGTCGACGCCGTTGTTGGTGTTGAGGTAGAGAAAATCCCCGTCCAGCAGGATCGCACTGTGGGCGGCGTCGTGCGGCCAGGTCTTGACCTCGGCATGGACGTCAAACAGCCACAGGATGTCGGCGTCGAGAGGGCCGACTTCCAGCGCATCTTCTTTTGCGGGAGTCATGTGTCTGCCTTCGTCCTTGTAAGGTCCGTCGTTGCCGTCGGCCAGACCGTTGATGTCCAGACATACGACTTCGCCTCGATTGGTCATGGCGTAAACACGGTCCCCTTCGACGGTGGGCGGCGAACAGATACCGCTCCTGGGCCAGTCCAGGTACAGATCAACTGACTCCCCCCTCAATTTCGGCACGACCAACTGCCAGCAGAGCGACCCGTCCTTTTCATCCAGACAATACAATACGCCGCGGTCGCCCTTGTGCTTCGGATCGCGAGGGTTGGCGTTGTTGGTCCCGATGAACACCTTGCCGCCGGCGACAATCGGCGTGGCATGGGTCTCACTGCCCAACTCGGCGACCCACTTGATATTGGCGCCCGTCTCGGGGTCAAACGTATCGACCAGTCCCGTCTCGCCGGAAACCATGTTGCGCCCGTAAGCCTGTCCCCATTGCGGCTGATCGCCTGCGCGGACGGCGCCGGCCGCGACGAGACAGAAAGCGATTCCACAAAGGAGCAGTCGCCTTGAGCGATTAGCCATTCAACACCCATCCTTTCCGATACGTCTTGTGGATGTATTCGTCGGCCTCGGGGCAGTTTGTCGCTTTGAGATTCTTCGCATCCCAGTCGAGTTTCTTACCGACGCGATAGGCAACCAGCGCTAACATATTATGCTCTATCATCGCGCCGGAATAGTCGAAGTTGCACAGTGTCGGCTTGCCCGTCTTGCAGCCGATGATCCACTCAGCGTGATGACCCGGCGAAGGCGGAATCAACTCCTCGGGCTTGGGCGAATGGTAGTGTGTCATATCACCCTTCAGCATGACCATTCGATAACCGTAGTCGGCAATGAGGAAGCCCTTTTCGCCGTTGAATATGACGCCTTTGAACATCTTGTCGCGATCGAAGACGGGCGAAGGCATACCGGGCTTTCTGCCGCCGTCATACCAGTTGACCTTCACCGCCGGTCTCCAGTCGTTGGCCGGATGTTCCCAGCTTGCCGTCATTTCCGTCGGACACGTATCCGTGCTGACAGGGCTCCCGTCGGCCTGACAACTCGTCGGAAACCGCAGGTCCAGCGCCCAGTAGGCCATGTCCATCATGTGGCTGCCCATGTCGCCGATCTGACCGCTGCCGAAGTCCCAGAACCGGTTCCACTTGAGACACCCGCCGATGTAACCGGGGTTGTACGGATGCATGGGCGAGGGACCGACCCACAGGTCCCAGTTGATGTTGTC
>JAGHBX010000425.1 GCA_021160785.1 Planctomycetota bacterium
CTCATAGGGCCTGGCGTCCAGCAGATACTCCGGATGCGTCCTTGCGCCCCAACTGTTGTCGCCGCCGACACCCATCTGCTTGTAGTCCAGATTCAGCGTTACGTTTCCGCTTCGCGGCAGTTGGTGGATGTGCTTTGCCTTTTCCAGATCATCCATCGTATACGGCCAGGCGCTCACACTCAACAGCGGCATCCCCACCACCAACAAGCCGGCGCCCTCGTCATTGGTTAGCGTTGCCCATCGCACGTCGGTCCGGTTGCCGTTTTCCTGCGGCCTTACATATTCATGAATCAACTCTTCAACCTTGCCCGAATAGATTCCCACCGCCGCACCGGTCTTGCGATCCCAGTACGTCTCGTGCGGACCGCGACCGTACCACGTCATTGTATCAAATTCACCGCCGATCGCCAACTGCATGCCGAATCGCGGCAGATTCGGCATTTTGCCGTTCGGCTCGATGCCGCTTTGGACGATCACATCGCCGCTTCCGTAAACAGTATAAACCACGCTGTAATCGGAATCTCCCGGAGACAGTTTGGCCTTGACGACTATGCGAACCTCCTGCTGCGAGATCTGCACGGGCATAACGTAACCGATAACTCGATCCGCCGCCGCCTTCTTCCAGACGCCCAATCGTCTCGGCATGGCGTTGCCGTTGTCGTTGTCTATCGGCGGCCGCCAAAAATTAGGAACCAGCGGCGATTCAATAAGCTCTTTTCCTTTGTACTTAAAAGATTCGATCGCGCCGCCGGCCATGCCGACGGACAACTCGAAATCCTCACCAGTAACGGTAACCGCCTCGGCCGATTGCGCCATCTTCAGGGCGCCCATAGCCGAAACATCGAGCTTCTTTGCAACACCGGACTCAAACGGCATCGCAAACTGCTCCCATGCGACAACGTGCCCCTTGCCCGCCCATGGCATGGCGCCGGCAAGGGCAAACGTAATCTTAAGATGATACTCCCCGGCGTCTGCATCTTCGGGCTTGTTAAATGGAATCGTAACCTCGCCCGATGTCTCAGGCGCAAGCGACATCCTGTCAAGTTGCCCGGACTGCACTGCTTTGCCGTCGGCGGTCAACTCCCAGAGGATGTCCACAAAGTCCATGTTCTGGAATTTGTAATCGTTACGAATACTGACCGTGCCCGCAGCAAGGTCCACCGGCGTTACATAAATCTGCTGATAGACCTTCTTCACCTCGTAAAGCGACGGATTCGGCTTGCGGTCCGGCTGCACAAGACCGTTGCAGCAGAAGTTGCCGTCATTGGGAATATCACCGTAGTCCCCGCCGTAGGCCCAGAACTCCTTGCCGTCGGCGGACCTCTTGCGCAGACCCTGGTCCGCCCAGTCCCAGATAAAACCGCCGATCAGCCTCTTTTCTGCGCGAATCGCATCCCAGTACTCCTTCAGATTGCCCACCGAGTTACCCATCGCATGGGCGTACTCGCACATAATCATCGGACGGTCTTCATTGGGCCTGTTGCCCAATTTGATTAGCTCCGGAATCTTAGGATACATACGGCTCATCACATCAACATAGTACGGATCCTTCACACTGCCCACCGCCCCTTCGTAATGGATCGGCCGGGTCGGATCGTAATCCTTAATCCACGCCGCCATCGCCGCATGGTTCGGACCGCACCCGGTCTCGTTGCCCAACGACCAGAATATCACCGATGGATGGTTCTTGTCCCGCTCGACCATGCGAATCGCCCGCTCGACGAACGCCCCGTGCCACGCCGGTACATTCGACAAATACCCCCGCAATCCGTGCGATTCGAGATTAGCCTCGTCAATCAGATAAATACCGTATTTATCGCACAGATCGTACCACACCGGATTATCCGGATAATGCGACGTTCGCACGGCATTTATGTTGTGCTGCTTCAAAATCATTATATCCTGAATCATCCGGCTGACGGGGATCGCCCTGCCGTGATCGGGATCGTGCTCGTGCCGGTTGACACCGTAAAAAAGAATCGCCTTGCCGTTGACGAACACCCGGCCGTCCTTCACTTCAATCCTGCGGAAACCGATACGGCAGCTTTCAACCTCAACGACCTTGTCCGCCGCGTCGTTTAGCGTGAGCACTAACGTGTAAAGATTCGGATGCTCAGCAGACCACTTCTTCGGCTTGTTAACGATGCTCTTCATGAGGGCGAACTTGACAGTATCCCGCTGCGGATACTTCTCACCGACGATGTCGGACACGTCTCTCTTGAGTGCCCGGCCCGAGACAGCGTTCCCGTCGGCATCGTACATCCGGGCCTGCACCGTCCAGCCCTTGAGGTCCCGGGACTTGTCGAAAACCTGCACCTTCGGCCTGATCTCCAACACACCGTTTTTGTACTCGTCATCCAGACCGGCGCGCACATGGAAATCGCGAATATGCACCGACGGCGTCGAAAACAGATACACGTCGCGATATATCCCGCTGAACCGCCACATATCCTGATCCTCGATATAGCTGCCGTCGGACCAGCGATAAACCTCAACCGCCAACGTGTTTTCACCCTCTTCCAGGTACTTCGTAAGGTCAAACTCAGCAGGCAGCATACTGCCCTGGCTGTAGCCGACCTTGCGCCCGTTGACCCAGATATAGAACGCACTCTTTACACCATCGAAGTGAATAAGCACCTGTCGATCTTTCCAACCCGCAGGGACAGTAAAGCTGCGCCGGTAAGAACCCACCGGGTTGTATTCGTGCTGAATATACGGCGGATTCGAACGAAAGGGATACCGGATATTCAGATAAATGGGCCGGCCGTAACCGTGCATCTGCCAGTTGCTCGGCACGACAATCTCATCCCAGCCGCTGGCATCGAAATCAGGCTCGTAAAAATCCATAGGCCGATCACCGGGTTTGTCAACCCAGTTAAACCGCCACTTGCCGTTCAGAGACGCATAGAAAGGCGAAGCGCTGCGCACACCTTCAACGGCCATCAAAACATCCGGATAAGGCATCAGCGTACTGTGCGCCGGCGCCTTGTTTTGCCCGATCATCTCCGGGTTCTCCCAGTCCGGCGACGATTCTACCGGCACATCTTCATGCACCTCCGCTTCGGCCTCCTCCTCCGCCACGACCGCCTTGACCTCGGGAGTCTTCACAGGCTCAACAGACGCCTCCCACGGCTCATACTCAAACTGCTGACAACCGCAAAAAAAAACCAATCCCAAAACCGCAAATATTCCTATCCACTTCATAGCAATCTCCCATTCTTATCTCGCCAGACCGATCGGACTAAACAACACATATAGAAGCAATGTAATAACCACGACCGCAATACCCGCCAGGCGAGCGTTCCTGCAGCCGGTCAGGTCAATCGTAGTGTTCTGCCTGAACACCACCGGTGCGGGCAACGGCTTGGCCATCGTGATTATCGTCATAACGATAAGGCAAACCACAAAACTGATCGCCATCCTGTTAAGAAAGTTGCCGACAAGAGTGCCCATCAAGTCGCTCTCCATGAGACCGCTCATCGTAGATACAATCTTCAAACCTCCGTAAACGATAATGTTGGTGATAAGTCCCACCGCCCCGCAGACGCCCGGACCTCTTCTCACCAGCAGACCGAACACGAACACCGACAGAATACCGGGAGATAAAAAGCCCTGGCTTTCCTGAATAATCGTGAAGATACTGTGGCTGAACTTCGGATTGCCAAGCGCCGGGGCAAGAAATATCGCAATCCCCGAAAAGACCACCACGCAAACACGGCCCAAAAAGACAAACCTCTTTTGAGAAGCGTCCGGCTTGATGTATTTCTTGTATATGTCCATAGTGAAGATCGTAGATGCGGCGTTTAGCATGGCGGCCAAAGAACTCACAATCGCGCCCAGAAGCGCCGCCAACACAAATCCGATCAGCCCAACTTTTCTCGGAAGCACATTCGACAACAACTCCGCCAATGCCGAGTCGTACTTGTACCCGATGAATTTCTCCGTGTGTATCTTTGCACCCGCGGCCTTGGCGGCGGCAACAGTCGCTTCGTTATAGGCATCCAACTCCACGGCAAGCACCGAAAAGACCTCTTTCCACGACTTATCGTCGGACTTGAAGACGGTATATTCTTTTGTTCCCGATTTCATTGCTTCCAGCTTGTCGTAGGCGTCTTTGGTGATCGGAAGTACAAATTCATTCCTTACCTTGCCCGCTTTGAGTGCAGCCTTGTCGGGATAGACGGCCACCATTAACGTGCCCTTCGCCAAACTGGCAATCTCCTCGGACGTGGGCGACTCGGCAACCCGAACAAACTTCGAGTCCGGATTCGCCAGCTTGTACCGGGCAAAAACGGCGGCGTTGTCATCGACCGCCTTCAATTTCATCTGGGGAGCAAACAGATTAAAAGCGATGATGCCGGGAATCACGATCACAAAGGGAATGAGCAGTTTCATAAACGCCGCAAAGACAATACCCTTTTGACCCTGCGCCAAAGACGCCGACCCAAGCGTACGCTGCGTAATATACTGGTTCAGCCCCCAGTAATAAAAGTTCGGAATCCACAGCCCCAACAGAAGAGCCGTCCACGGCAGCACCGAATCGTCTTTCGGCAGGAACATATTGAGCCTGACCTTGTTCAAAGACACAAATCGCTCCATCGCCCCCTGGTCCGCCGTAAACGTCTTGACGCCCACGGCGCCCGTCCTGACATCTTCGATATAGTGCGCCTCCGACACACCGCCCAACATCTTAAACGCGAAGATCATCACTATCGCCCCGCCGACAATGAGCGCGCTGCCCTGGATAAGGTCGGCCCAGGCGCACGCCTTGAGCCCGCCGGCCGCCACATATACCATCGCGATGAGACCGATCACCAGGGACGCCTGAGCTAACGACGGAATATACGGCATGTTCATTTCTTCGGCCATCGTATTGACCGTCAGCGCCCCCGAATACGTCACCGCCCCCAACAGCAGCATATAGATCAACAACATCATCACCGCCATAATGATCCTCGCCGACGGGTTGTAGCGATACTCCAGAAACTCCGGCATCGTATAAATGCCCGCTCTCAGAAAATACGGCAGAAACGCAAACGCCACCACAACCAACGTTATCGCCGCCATCCACTCGTAACTGGCAATCGCCATACCGACGTGGCTCGCCGCGTTTCCACTCATACCGACAAACTGCTCCGAAGAGATATTCGCCGCAATCAGAGAAAAACCGATCAGCCACCAGCTCAGCCCGCGACCGGCAAGGAAAAAGTCCTCAGCGGTCTTTTCCTTGCGGCTCTTCATAAGCCCGACCGTAATCACCGCCGCAACAAATACCACAAATACAATAATGTCCAAAGCACCGAGTCCCATAGCACTGCTCTCCCTAAATCAACATTCCATTATATCCGTCCCAAGGCCAAAAAAGCCCTCTTTCCGTTCATCCGGCAATTATCCCGATTCCGCCGCGTTTAACAACAACATTCTCGACCCCTCAATCCGCAGCCCCAACGGGGCGACATAGATCAGTAGGGTAGGCTCTTAGCCCACCGAAATCCCTCAACCAGGAAGCCTCTCATCGAGAAACTCACGCTCCGAACCCCTGTCCCAGTGCTCCACCATCCGCAAAGGCGTCTGCCTGATATGCGGATACAAAATCGCCTTACCGTCGATCTTCGTCTCCTTGATCATTTTCAGCACATCGACCGCATTATCCAGCGACCCGACCGCCGCAACATAATTGCCCGCGTCGATATCGCCGTTGTATATCGCCTTCAGCGTCGCGGCCATATCGCTCGGATCGCCCCCGCTGGACCCGACCAGTTTGATCTCACGATAATGCACCGCCAGCGCATCCAGATCGAGTACGTGCTCGCCCCTGGGCAGCCCGCCGAAAAGATTCGCC
>JAGHBX010000296.1 GCA_021160785.1 Planctomycetota bacterium
CTGTAGGCGATTGTCTCGGCTCGGATAAAGCCTCGCTTGATATCGCTGTGTACCTTTTCGGCGGCGTCATGCGCGATCGTTCCCTTGCGAATGGTCCAGGCCCGCACCTCGTCCTTGCCCACCGTCAGAAAACTTATCAGCCCCAACGTCGCATAGCAGCTTTGCACAAACTTCTTGGTCGCCGGCTCGGAGATGCCCATGTCCGCCATAAATTCGTTGCGGCTGGCCTCATCCAGTTGCGACAGTTCGCTTTCCAGACTTGCACACAGCGAAATCACCTCAACATTCTCACCAGTCGTATTAACCGCTTCAAACCGCCGGTCCAAATCGTCCTCGCCGACATTCGCAACAACCATCATCGGCTTGAGCGTCAGAAAACCGAGCGACTTAATAAGGTCAAGCTTGGCGTCATCGGTGATAACACTGCTGATCGGCTTTTCGGTCTCGATCGCTTCCCGGAGCTGCAACTGCAACGCCAACTCGGCCTTGTCCTGGGTCTGTGTCTTGACCGGTTTGTGGATCTGTTTTTCAAGCCGCTCAATTCGCGTTTCAACCAGTTCGAGGTCCGACAGCAAAAACTCCGTCTTAAGATCCGCCAGGTCCCTCTCGAAGTTGGCGTCCCGGCCAAACGCCCGCACCACAATCACAAACATATCGACCGTGCGGACTTTATTGAACAATCGCCGAGCCGCGGCCCGCGTATGCTCATCGGCAAAGGACAATCCCGGCAAATCAAGACAGTCGATTGTGGCGTGAACTGTCTTCTTAGGTTCGTAAAGCTCCGTCAGCCACTCTAATCGTTCGTCCGGCACAGGCACAATGACTTCCTCTATTGAAACCGCCCCGACTGGTGGAACAGCCTTGCCGCTGATCGCCGAGACCAGCGTACTCTTACCCGATTGCATCAAGCCGATTATCGCAACTTTCATCTCTGTCTACTCCGATTCATATACACTATCCCCATAGCAATCGTATGCCACAATGACCGGAAAATCCTTGAGTTGCAGCCTGCGTATCGCTTCGGTTTGCAGGTCCTCGTAGGCAACGATTTCGGCTGCAACGATATGCTCGCTCAAGAGGGCGCCTGCGCCGCCGATTGTTGCAAAATGAACCGCCACATACTGCTGCAGTGCCTGACGCAGGCGGTCGTCGCGGTATCCCTTGCCTATCATTCCCTTTAAGCCCGCGGCGATGAGCTTCGGGCTGAAGGCATCCATCCGCGAGGAAGTTGTGGGTCCCGCCGCGCCGATCACGCGTCCGGCGGGCGCAGGCGACGGCCCGACGAAATAGATCACCTGCCCCTGCAGGTCCACCGGCAAAGGCTCGCCCGCATCGAGCAGTTGGCACAGTCGCCTGTGGGCCATGTCCCTCGCCGTAAAGACCGCGCCGCTGATCGTCAACTCGTCGCCCGCCCGAAGCGACCGAACAATCTCATCGCTAAGCGGTGTATGCAGTTTTCTTATCTCACCCATAACATGCCTTTTGACACTTGATTACGTCGCCTGAATCGCCATTGTACATTGTCCGGAACGGTTTCGCGAGTCAAAAAACTATCGGCTGAATCCTGGACGCAAAAAGATTGGGGGCAACTCGGCATTTTGCTTTTTGCAGTGCAGTAATTTACTTCTTGCATTCGGGACTGTGGGCGGTATAAATGGAAATATGGCAAAATACCCCATCTATCTTGACCTTGACAGTCGGCGTGTCGTCGTGATAGGCGCCGGCAATGTCGCTGCACGCAAGGTGCGGGCCCTGGCTGCCGCCGGCGGGCGCATCGTCGTCGTCGCCGAGCACGCCACAGGCGCCTTTCAGGACGCCTGCGAAGGTGCAAACATAGAATTGGTCATCAGCAGCTATTCAAAGGACTATCTGGCAGGTGCCGTCCTGGCTATCGCGGCGACAAACGATACGGCCCTCAACAACCGGATATACAAAGACTGCCAGGAACTCGAAGTCCTCTGCAATGTCGTGGACGTGCCGGATCTGTGCGATTTCTATGTCCCCGCGCTCGTGGAACGCGGGGCTCTCCAGATTGCCATCGGCACCGAAGGCAAGTGCCCGGCCTACTCGGGCCACCTGCGAAGAAAACTCGAAGAAATGTTCACCGAGCAGCACGGGCTGTTCCTGGAGGAACTCGACAAGGCCAGGAAGCACATCATCGCCACCGTCGATGACGGCGACCGGCGAAAAGCCATCCTCGGCCAACTCGTAAAAGACGAGTCATTCGACTACTTCACAAAAAACGGCCCCCAGACATGGCAGGAACGGGCCATGGAAATCATCAACAGCGGCGGCATTTAGTCCGACCACCGACGTTTATCACGCAGGGAACGATGGAACTTTTCCAGTTCAGCCATATTTTCTCTTGACAACGTATATCCTTATGTGTATATATACTATTATCGGACGCAAAGTGCCTTGCAGTGGTCCCATTGGCGATTGACAAACGCAGCCGGTGCTATTGTCGCTTGTTTATATTGTAATTGATTTTCCTTTCATTTTATTATTTGGAGGTTATTGCCATGTGTGAACACTGCACGCGACGGGAGTTTCTGGGAACGGGAGTGGCCGGTGGATTGATGCTGGCTGGCGCGACATGGACGCACGCGTGGGCTTCGCAATCACCGCCTCGGCAATCTCGGGAAAAGTCACGGATCTGCGTTGTCTTCACCGGCACGCCCGCACCCCAGGATCGCGATTGGGGAGCCGACCGCAAGCAGATCAAGGCAATGGAGACTCGCCTGGCCAAGGCGGAAAAGGAACTGGGAAACATTGAGCTAATAATCGGGCAGTCGAACAGTACCCGGCAAACGGCAGCCCTGTTAGAGAAGGCAGGACCCCAAGCACCGGTCCTTGCGATCAACGTGCGAAACTTCGCCTTAACAAGGGTAGTCCAGCCCATTCTTGACGGATCGCATCCCATGGTCGTTTTCTCACTGCCGGCCAGCGGTCACGATTGGATGTATGCTCCCCGTTGGCACAATCGGGGACATCGCGTTACCCTTCTGCCCAGCAGCAACTACGATGAACTCGAACGAGCCCTTCGTCTGCTGAGGGTAATTCCTATGATGAAGCAGACTCGTATCCTCCTCTTCCCTCCGGCTCGAGGTACGATGCCTGCCCAGTCTCCGGATCAAGTCAAGAAGCGTTTGGGCGCCGAGGTCGTCGCCATAGAAGAGAAAACCTTCAATGAGATGATTTCCGCCGCGGATGACAACGCCGTTAAAGCCGAGATCGACCGCTGGACAAAGAACGCCAGGGAGATCATTGAACCGAACAAGGAGGATATCAGCAAGGCCGCTCGCGTCAGTGTGGCGCTGCAAGATTTAATGGAGCAGGAACGGGCCCAGGGATTGGCTGTGGGCACCTGTATGGGATGGTTGCCCAAAGGGTTTCCCTGTCTGGGGTTTGCTCGTCTTCGCGACAACGGTATTCCCGCGGCGTGCGAGGGGGACATGGACTCGTTGTTGACCATGCTTTTGTTTCAATATATGATAGATCGTCCCGGATTCCAGGGCAACGCTACTTTCGATACCTCTCGCAACGCGTTATGGACCGCCCACTGCACTGCACCGCTGAAGATGGATGGTCCCCATGGCAAGGAAGCGCCGTACCTGCTGCGCGGCCATTCCGAGGTCGGCGGCAGCGGCTGTGTACCCGAGGTCCAATACCGCCTTGGTGAGACCATCACCCGAGCCAAGATGATCAACCTGGATACGATACTCGCCTCGAAAGGCAAGATCATCGAAGTTCCGGCCAAGTCGGTCCACGGTTGTCGAACCCAGATCGTCACCGAAGTTCGTGATGCGGCGAAGATGGCCGCCAACTGGAGCAGTGTCCTTGAGACCGAGGACGCCATGACGCTACTGCACCGCGTGGTGTTCTACGGCGACCACATGGATAATGTGTACCACCTCGCCCGGTTGATGGGCATGAAAGTCGTCGAGGAAGGCTGAACGAACCGTTGCTTTGGCCGAAAAATGCTATGAACAAAGCACTCCGGAAGCTGGCTCTTTCCCCGAATCCACCCAGCCAGGGAATCCGGATTTGGTACGGGTTCAAACGGCTGTGTGGGGGAAATTGGGGTATTAAAATTAATGTACCTTTGATTGACGGCCACCGGATCGCGGCAAAGCAAACAGAATACCCCGACATCACACTAACTACTTTTCGATCAATTCTCGGCCTGCAAGTAGTATCGATACCGATATTGCGTTGCGCAGGAAATGGGCGACTATCGTTACCCAAAGCGCCGTCCAGAACGACTTTCTCACCC
>JAGHBX010000150.1 GCA_021160785.1 Planctomycetota bacterium
CACCAGCTCATTTCCCGGCTTGGCCTTTTTCGCACAGCCTGACACCGCCAGAACCGCAAACCCTAATAATATTGCGAATAATCCTGTTTTTCTCATAATCTACCCCTTTTCTTTGTGTTTCGTCTGTTCCCTCGGCTCCCAGAGGACAAAGATACCATAACTGAGCGATACTTACAACAAAAGTTGGGGGGCGGCGGTGCATTTTGCAATTTGCCTGCAACTTCCGGGACGATACCAAGAATTTGCGTTTTGGTTGTTGACAGCCGCCGGGGAAATGGTATTGTTATATTAGGATTTTGGTGTATATCAGAATTTTGGGGTATGAGCGAAGGTATAAAATGTACAGGTTTGGGTATATAAGGTAAGGGGAGTTATATGTTCGATATAAGAGATATAATGAAAACGGAAGTAGTTACTGTCAAGAAGGATACGCCGATATACGAAGCCATGGAACGGCTGGTTGAACACAATATTACCGGTCTTCCTGTTGTCGATGAGAATATGTCGCTGGTGGGCATCGTTACGGAAAAAGACATGCTGAGGCTTGTTGTGGACCTGGATGTGCTGAAATGGGAGTCTGAACTTGATGACAGTTCCACCTGTGTTGCAAAGTATATGACCGAAGAGGTGGTCAGCTTTGCACCTGAAGACAGCCTGCTTGAGATATGCGACTGCCTGTTGAATAAGAATTTCCGAAGAATTCCCATTGTTTCCGATGGCAAACTGGTCGGCATTCTGAGCCGAAAGGATATAATCGGTTACATGCTGGAGTTGAGACACAAAGAAAAATCTCCCGAGTAAACAGACTGTATACGATTTTAACCGGCGACAACCCAAACTACATAACCCCCGCAGAGACAAGAAGTTGTGTTTCTTGCAACTTGCAATTTTTTTGTCTACACGTCTGTATCGGGGGAATTTGCGAAATATTTCTGATTCTGCGCATGAACCTTAACTTGTTGGAAGATAAGGGGATTTCTGCTACGATGGGCTGGCGATTTTAGATTGTAGATTTGAGATTTGAGATTTGAGATTTTTGGATTGGGAGTTGTATGACATTTGATTTTGAGGGCAAGACTGCTTTGGTGACGGGCGCCGCCGGGGCGATCGGCAAGGCTATTGCCGAAGGTTTTGCAGAAGGCGGCGCGAGAGTTTTCATAACGGATCTGAACCAGGAGGCGGTTGACGCCGCGGCAAAGGAAATCTCCGGCGGAGCAGGTTTTTGCGAGGGTCTTGCGGCGGATGTTACTGTGGGCGAGCAGGTCGAGGCGGTGGTTTCGGCGGCGGCGAAAGCTCTTGGCGGCAGGATCGACATTCTTGTAAACGTGGCGGGTATCGTCGCGCAGGGGCCGGTGGAGGATATTCCGGTTGAAGAATGGGACAAGGTCTTTGCGGTCAACTGCAGGGGTTCGTTTTTGTTTATTAAGTATGCCGTGGGGCTGATGAAGGCAAACTCTTTCGGCAGGATCATAAACTTCTCGTCGAAGTCAGGCAAGACCGGTTCTGCGGTCATGAGCCATTATTCAGCGGCAAAGGCGGCGATCATCGGTCTGACCCAGTCATTAGCTTACGAACTTGCCGATTCGGGCATCAACGTCAACTGCCTGTGTCCCGGCATCACCGAGGCGACGGGTGTATGGAACAACGTCTCGTCGGGCTATGTCAAGAATCTGAATCTTCCGGTGGCCGAAGTCATAAAGAAATTCACCGCTAAGGTTCCCTTGAAAAGACTCGCTAAGATTACAGATGTTGTGGCCGTTACGCTTTTTCTGGCTTCGGAAGGCGGCGATTACATGACGGGCCAGGCGATAAACGTAACCGGCGGAAGAGAAATGCATTAGGTCAGAATGCAGAATACAGAATTCAGAATTTGGAATACAGGAGTTGGTTCATGTACTCACAAGAACAGGTTGCAAGGACGATTGACCATGCGGTTTTGAAGCCGTTTGCGACGAGGCAGGATGTTATCGATAATGCGAAGATGTGCGACGAGCGGCAGGTCGCCACTATGTGCGTAAGGCCCTGCGATGTGGCGCTGGCGGCGGAGCAGTTGAAAGACAGCAAAGTCGATGTGTCGGTGGTTGTGGGCTTTCCGCATGGCGGCAACTGCACGGAGACCAAGGCGGCTGAGGCCAGGCTGGCTATCGAGCAGGGCGCACGTGAGATCGACATGGTATGGAATATCGGCAGGTTTCTGTCCGGCGACTTTGACTATGTGCAAAAGGACATTGAGGCGGTGGTTGCCGAGGCAAAGCCCAACGGCGTGTTAGTGAAAGTTATCATGGAGACGTGCTGGCTAACCGGCGAACAGGTCGCACAGGGCTGTAAAATCTGCCGGGCGGCAGGTGCGGATTTCGTGAAGACATCGACCGGCTTTGGCGACGGGCCCGCGACGCCGGAAGTGATCGATATTATGATCAAGACGGTCGGCGATACGATGGGCGTCAAGGCTTCGGGCGGTGTTCGCTCGTGGGAGACGGCGGTCGGTTATCTCAAACAGGGCTGCAAGAGGCTGGGAGTGGGCTCGACGGAAAAAGTGTTGGACGGAGCGACCTATGACGGCGGCAATGAAGGC
>JAGHBX010000392.1 GCA_021160785.1 Planctomycetota bacterium
CGAACAGGCACAAGTACTCTCCACAATCCACCTGCTTGCGGAACGGGACGAAGCTTGCCGGGTGCTCGCCGGAACGCAGGACAACATCATCGATACGCTTCAAACGTTACTGACAATGTTACCTTCTTTGGCCGGAGAGAAGCTGGATAACGAGACGGCCAGCCCTGGCCGAGACATGCCACTCGACGCAATCGACGAGTTGCGGGAACTGAAAAACGATGTGCAGAAGTTCCTGGACGAACAACGCAGAGTGCTTGACGCTTCCAATCGCCTTGCCAAAAAACCAGTCGATAATTTCACCACGGGTGATGAACAACTCCTCCGCAAGTTGACAACGATCGAAGACAAATGGGAAAGGTTTCTCAACGAAGCATTCGTTGATTTTTCCAAGCTTGCCCAGCAGGATTTTTCCAATCTCTCCCTGCTGAAGGAACTGCTATCGGTGAGGTCGGACGTAACTATGGCCGCCGACGCCTTGAACAAAAAGGCTGTAGAAATTGCCACCGCCTTTGAAGGTAATGGGATCGAGAACGCCAAAGAACTGTTAACGAACATCGAGAAATGGCTACCCGATGAGCCTGACCGCACGAAATGGGTCATGGAAGACCCCGTCAGTGGAGAAGATAACATTGAGCAGCCTGAGTTGCCTACCGAGCTGGAAGACCTAGTGGGCGACTTGCTGGAAGAGGAGGAAGATCTATTCGAAGAAATGGAGGACCTCACCAGCAAATACGCTATGAGCGGTGACACGGGTATCGGTTGGGACGCCAAAGACGGGCCCATCTCTAGCATGAACGCTCAGGGTGTCACAGGGAACCAGTTGCCGAACTCCAACGAGCTTTCCGGTCGAAGCGGAGAAGGAAGACAGGGCAAATCCTCCGGCGAATTCGTACAAAGCGAGGCGGTAGGCAAGGGAGGGCGGCGAACACCCACACGTCTCACTCCGGAACCGTTTCAGAAAGGCCAAATCAACGATAAATCAACTGAACCGCCCGGCGGGGCTACCGGCGGCGGAAAGATCTCGGGCACTGGTGAGGTGGGGCTGGAGGGGCCGGTCCCACCCCCATTGGCCCAAGAATTGGAACGCCTGGCGGGCAGGCAGGCAACCCTAATCAGTCGCGCTGAACGCATTCAGACGCGATTCAAAAGCGACGACTATTCGAACTTCCGATTCCTACAAGCAGTCTCTCGCATGAGACGCACCAGGAATGAATTGGCTCGGTATCGTTATCACACCGCTTTACGATTGAAAAAAGACGTGCTTGCTGCCCTATACGAAAGCCATCGGTTACTGGGTGGCCACATCAAAGTTCAAGCCGACGACTCCGCTACCATGCCTAAATACATCCGCAACAGCATTGCCGATGCCATGAAAGGCAGGTTGTCCCCAGAATTTCAGAACGTCATTCGTCAATACTACCGACGATTGGAGCAACTTGGGGGAAAATAACCGCTTGCCGAGGTTCTCTCCCAACCCGAATCGAACTGTTATACTAGCGCTTTTGAGATGAGTTATGGGAACGCTTCGCAAAAAGGCACCTTGGTATGCTCCGGGACTAGCCTTCGAATGTCGGCAATGCGGCCGGTGCTGTGAAGGTCCGGAGGAGGGATACGTCTGGGTTAGTAAGACCGAAATCGCAGCCATTGCCCGTTACTTGGGCACTGGTGAAGAAGATGTCCGAAACCGCTATGTACGCCGCGTCGGCCGACGGTACAGCCTGATCGAACAAAAGGAAAGCAATGATTGCATATTTCTTGTTACGAATAACGATGGGAGCAAGAAATGTCGTATCTACGCAGTTCGGCCGCAACAGTGCCGGACATGGCCCTTCTGGCCAAGCAATCTCACGAGCCCGGAAGCATGGAGCCTCGCACACCTGCGCTGTCCTGGTATAAACCATGGCAAAGTCCATCCCCTCGAAGAAATCGAAGCCATGCAAAGCGACACCAGTAGGTGACTGTTGCCACCCGAGAAACGAATCGCTTGTAAGGGCCGTCGACGAATGCCTTCACTGTGGAGGTTTCATTGCTTCGCTACGTTCACTCTATGAGCGAGTCGATGCCGAGGCGACTCGAACCGGGATGTATTGCCTGGGAGGCGGCGCGTGCTGCAAATTCGATATCGCGCCGTACAGGTTGTACCTCTCCTCGGGAGAACTTGCCCTCTTGACATCATCCACCGCCCCCGATCTCAGCCGGTGCGCTCGAAAGCGGTGCCCGTTCCAACATGGCCCCTCTTGCCTCGCCAGAGAGTCCCGTCCATTGGCCTGCCGCGTCTTTTTTTGCCGGAGGAAGGACAAAGCAGGCAATGAGGACATGTATGAGTCTTTTCATGGGGAAATTCGCCGCCTTCACGAAACGTATTGCCTACCATATGCTTACGTGGAACTCATTTCCGCCGTTGTGCAATTATTTATGGCATCGTGAGTTATATTAAATTTTGCCTCCAAAAAATGAGCCGTTTTTTCTTGACCGACATACGGTATTCACATTACTTTTCGAACCGTAAGGTTGCGCGGAGATGTTTTGCAGGAAGACCGTGAGGCGGCGGAATACTTGTTAGGCGTACTGGTTGGGACCTCGCACCTCCAGCATCTCCTCCTCATTTCGACGTGTCATCAAATACTTGGTATGGCATGAAGAGAAAAGACGGGATAAGGAGATTGTCGCCTTGACCAAGAAACAAATAGTTCGTCAAATCGCTACTGAGCTGAATATTGACCAGACACTTGCCAAGAAGGTTGTACAGCGCTGCTTGGACACCATCATCGATGTGCTAGCGAAAGAGGGACGCATCGAACTGCGTAACTTCGGCGTGTTTGAAGTCAAGCGACGGGCGGCACGCAAGGCTCGCAATCCGCGGACAAACGAAGAGGTCTGGGTTCCCCCAAAGAAAGTCGTGCGATTCCAAGCCGGTAAAAATGTCGCGAAACGGCTTCAAACTGTCGGCGCCGAAAGTGCCAACTGAGCATGTTTGCATTTGGGCGAGCAAAATTTCACCAAATTCAAGCACACATGATGTAGGTCGTTTTTCGTTGACAGTTCTGGTTTGGGTCCGTAGCATAGCAGGGGTTACAGGTGTAGCTAGGCCTATAGGGTTAGGCTAGTATATTTCGTTTGCCACCGTCAGAAGGTACATACCATGAAGATACTGTGTGCTCTCTCCCTGATGTTGTTGGGCATGGTGTTCGGCGGTTGTGGGCTGGTAGATTCTTACCCAGAGCGAGAACGGCGAATCGCCCACCTCACCGACCTTCAGACAAGAATGATGGTAGATGATTTTGATTACCTCATTCTCCTTGAACGCAGTTCCATGCTGAGCGAATATCATCCCCACGTAGGTCGATAGTCCTGGCTCAAGCAATTCAATCGGACGTGTTCCCAGGCCTCCGGTACTGTAATATGGAGGCCTTTTTGCCTTGTTGTGAGAAATCCACTCATTCAGTATGAGTACCGGCCGGTTCGATCAAACCGGTTTGACGGCCTTCTTTGACGGCCTTCCGTCGCTGGCAATATACGCGCATAATAATTGCTTAACGTTCCCAAGGGCTTAAACTGCTTCTCGAAGCACAAGCTACAGGAAACAACATGACTGAAAAGCGAAAATGCTTAGCTCTCTTTCCAGGTAGTTTCGACCCCATCACAAACGGGCACCTGGACGTCATACAACGGGGCGCAATCCTTTTCGATGAGTTAGTCGTAGCGGTCGGAGAAAATCCCGATAAACAAGCCCTTTTGAATCAAGACGAACGGGTAGAGATCATTCGCGAGGTTGTAACCGGTTTGCCGAACGTAAGAGTCGAAAAATTCAGGGGATTGACCGTGGATTTCGCCAGAAAGCTTGAAGCCACCGCTATCCTCCGCGGCATTCGCAACACAGCGGACCTCCACCGCGAATTTCAAATCGCCCTTACCAACCGCGTCGTGGCAGGAGTAGAAACCGTTTTCATCCTGACGAGAAGCGAGTACGCTTTCACTTCCTCCAGCC
>JAGHBX010000365.1 GCA_021160785.1 Planctomycetota bacterium
GACTGGTGGCTTAATTTTTCGCAGGGCAGTGTGGTTTCAGGTTTATTAGGCGGTATTTGGGGGTATTTTGCGGGCTGCGGCGTGGTGTGGGCGACACGGATTCTCGGTACATTAGCGTTCGGCAAGGAGGCCATGGGGCTCGGCGACGTGCACCTGATGGGGGCGGCCGGCGCGGTCACAGGGCCCCTGGCGGTGGTTTTGGCGTTCTTTATCGCCCCGTTTTTCGGTCTGGCGTGGGCGATGTACCAGGCAATTTTTAAAAAAACCAGGCAAATTCCTTATGGTCCGTTCTTGTCAATGGCGGTTTTTGTTGTTATGATTTTCCACGACTGGTTCGGCGCATGGATTGCCGGATTGTATTTTTACCAATAGAAAGTTTGTTTATGCAAAGGAGTTCAAGTATGGCAAACGTACTCAAAAGGATCATGGTTGTACTTTTGGCTGTAGCGGGGTTGTCGCTTCTTTCGGGCTGCACAGATTGGGAAAAGAAGTATAACGGACTGGAGGTGGAGCATCAAAATCTGATGGGTCGATACGAAACCTGCAGGATTGACCTGGACCAGTCTGCGGCGGGAAAAAATGCACTCATTAGAAACCTGAATGCGGCGAACATGGAACTTGCCGAGTTGAAAAAGCAAATAGAAAACGGTACGGGCGACGACGGCTGGGGAGGACTGAATCCGGAGATCGACATGGGAAGGGGCACGATTACCGTTACGCTGCCGAACACGCTGCTCTTCGAGCCGGGCAAGGCGGAGTTGAAGAAGTCGGTGATTTCGGAGTTGGACCAGATAGCCACAATTCTTCAGGACAGATATAGAGACAAAGATGTCAGCGTGGTCGGACATACCGATTCGGATCCTATCCTGAAGACGAAGAAATTGTGGAAAGATAACTGGCAATTATCCTCCGCCAGAGCGCTTGCGGTCGTAAGGTATCTGGTTAAGAGGGGGATAAGGCCAAAGCAACTCGGGGCGGTGGGGGCCGGCGAGTTCCGACCGGTGGCCAGTAATTCGACCATAAGCGGCAAGGCCAAAAACCGCAGAGTCCAAATCGTCGTCTACACTTACGATTAAATTCGCGGATGTTCTGTCGACTGTTCGTCAGGTTCGATGGGCGGGGAATTTGTGTTGTTTACAAAGCCGGCGGTGCTCAATGCGCCGTCGGCTTTTATTGTCACTGTGATCGCACCGTCGACGGGAGTATAGAACGCCCGAACATCGCCGCGGGGTCGCCAGGCGGTTGGATACCGGGTGTGGCGGCAACTGACGATGACGGTTTTTGCGCCGAGTCTTTCGGCAAAGCCGTCAACCAGTTTCCGTGTCGAGCCGTGATGGGGCATGACGAGGACGTCGATTTTTAGTTTGGGGTGCAATTTGAGCAGTTGCTCCTGTGCGCCGAGTTCAATGTCGCCTGTCAGCAGGATTTTCCTGCCGGCGAATTCGATCAGTATGACCTGCGATTTGTCATTGTTGCTTACATTGGGATCCTGACAGATGTCGAGGGTGGGCCAGAGGGACCGGATTCTTGTGTCGCCATGGAAAGTCATTTCATCCGCCAGAAGGTTTATATTATGGTTTTGATTCTTGAGGCAGTAGTCCAGGTAGCCCGCCATTGACGAGGTTGTCGCTTTTTGGATTACGGCGGCATTGGCGCAGATTCGGCGGACATTGCATGCGGCGACGATTTCAGGGATGCCGTTGATATGGTCAATGTCGTCGTGGCTGACGAAGAGCGTGTCGATATTACTTATGCCTTTGTGCCTCAGAAAGCCGGCAACCACGCGACCGCCGCAATTCTTTATACTGAATGAGCCGGCATCGAAGATCAAATTGGATTTTCCGGGCAAAGCGGCGACAATGGCCTGGCCGTGACCGACAGAAAGAGCAGTGAGTTCGAGATATTTGTGGTTGGCTCGCCGGTATTTGAGGATCGCCAAAGGGACAACGATGAGAACTATCAAAGATGCGTACAGGGCTCTTCGCAGCAGCGGTCTTTGGATATGCGTAAATCGGACCACGCCGACGAATGTGTAATAGCATATTGTCAGAGCGCCTGCGACCTGGCCGATGAGGATTTGCGACAGGCCCGTGCCCGCTAACAGTTTGACGAAAGCTGACAGAGAGTTGGCAAGGTGGATCAGGAGCAGACCGAGCATCAGTGCAAGTGTGGGCAGGAAAAAGGCGAGGACCATTTTCAGGAAGCCGCCAACGAGTATGAGCCAGACCAGGGGAAAAACGAGTACGGTCCAGAGGCTTGCTAACGGGCCGATAGTGCCGAAATGATACAGGAGGATGCCCGCGCCGCCGAGCCATGCGGCAAACCCCATGGAAAAAAGCCGGATGGCCCAGGACAGGAGGGCTTTTGACCAGACGGCGAGAGGGTGCGGCGTGTAGTTTGACGGTTTGGGCGATTCGACGCGGTCGATTGTTCTTTCGAGGATCCAGTTACTGATGGGACGCTCCAGGAGTACTATTCCAAGGACGGTCGTATAGGACAATTGCCAGCCTGCTGTGAAGAGGTCGGTGGGTTTGATGAGCAGGAGTATGATCGCGGCAAGCGACAGTGTGTTCAAGGCATTTGGCTTTCGACGAACGACGACCGAAAGGCAGAAGACCCAGCAGATTGCCGCCGCCCGCAGCGTCGGGGCTCGCGGGGGCACGATGAGAACATAAAGGGCGATGACGGCGGCGCAGATTATACCGCGGAGGCCTTTCGGGCAGCCTGCAATTTTGCACAGCCACCAGAATGTTATCGCCAATATCCCCAGATGCATGCCGGAAAGACTGATGAAATGGGCGAGGTTTGTCTTCTGGAATGCGGCGGCGGTTTCGGCGTCGATGTTCGATCTCTGGCCCAACAGGAGAGCGGCCAGAATTGCCGAAGCGTTCTCGTCTTCGAGGTTGTCGCCGAGCAGGGCTTGGGATGCGATTGTCTTGATCCTGCCGATGAGACGCCGCCAGGAAGTGGATGGACCCTTCTGCAGCAGTTCAATGCCGTCGGCGGATTTTACGGTAGCTGAAACGTGGATGTTCCTTCGTTCCATGGACCTCTTGATGTCGAACTGGCCGGGATTCAAGGGTTCGCCGAATCTGCTCAGCCGGCAATAGACCTGAATATAATCGCCTGATTCGATGTTGTTGGGGTCGCCGGACAGTTGAACTCGAACCGTGCCGGAGGCCGGGGCCCACCGGTCTTTGGCCTTGACCTCCCGGAGTCCGAGATAGAAGCTGCAGCTTTCGCCTGCCCATGTGTATCGGCCGAACTTCCAACTGTTGCGATTGTCATATCGAGGGCTGGTCTTGACAACGCCGCGCATGGTGGCAAGGGTCGGCTCGTCTCCGATTAGGTTGCGAATGTCCTCTGGCGGCGCCCGGTAGAAACATTTGAGCCGAACGGCCCCGGTACACGCCATCGCCAGACACGCCGCGGTTGCGGTCAAATAGAGTCGCCTCCGGTGATTGCCAGACCACGGCGACACCCCCGCCGCCAGAACGGCCATGAGCACAAGCGCCATCAGAAGCATCAGGGGGATCGCAAAGTAGTTTTCAACGACAATTGCAGCGATGAATGCGACGGCGGGCATTAGTAAGGGGCATTGCGCGACAATACCCCGGACGGCGCCCGTCCTTTCGTCGAGCCGCTCATCAAGCAATTGCAACTGTCGTCTTATCGAGTCCATGGGCGCCAATCGCATCCGTATCCACGTTATCGCCGGCATCGAATCCGGGCACAAGGCCGACCTAAACAGCATTATATGGCCTGAAATAGGCATTTGGAAGAACTTTTATCGGACCGTATTCCGGCAGGCGGCAATCGGCATCCGGCGGAGCAAAAAATTTCGTAACATTTTAGCCACGTGTGCAAGAAACAGGAAACCGCCTGCGGCGGAAGCTATTTTATGCTGGATTCCCGCTTTCGCGGGAATGACAAGCGAATCTCACACTTGGCTAAAATGTCACAAAATTTCCAAAAAAGATGTTGCGCCGGCGGCGGTTGTTTCGTTTATAATAATACCGGTGTCAATCGCGGGATGCGAGAAGTGAAAATGCAGGGAGCGCATTTGCAAGAGCGTCAAAAGAGACTTCTGGAGTTGCTCGAAGAGTCGGGTCCGAGCCTTCATGTGTTGCTCGCGCGGTTGACGCTGCGCGAAGATGCCGCCGGAGACCTCATGCAGAAGTTGTTTCTCAAGCTCAGTCAATCCAGCAGTCTGGATCGGGCCCGAAATCGCGATGCGTATGCCCGAAAAGCGGCGATCAATCTGGCATTCGACTGGCGGAAGAAACAGAAACACTGCGAGGTCTCATTAGAGAAGGTCGCAGAACC
>JAGHBX010000667.1 GCA_021160785.1 Planctomycetota bacterium
GCCGATCCTTGTGTTCAAGAGATCCTATTCGCTGTACTATCTTGGGCAGTACGGTCCTGAGTTTGATGTTTTTGCCAGGGCTCAAGATGAAGCGGCGCCCGATGAGTTCGGACCGGCCGCCGTGTAGCGGCCGGTGTGCGGCGATTTTGGCGGGCGTGTTGCGGATGGTAAACCTCGCAATCTCCTCGTGTCCGGGATAATTTACTGCGACTGTGTGTTCTTTTTTGTGTGTGTCCATGCCAACATAGGTTATACTTGTGTTCACGACCGGCTCCTTTCATTGTATGCGGCTCTGCTACCGCAAGGTAATAACCCGCGACTACCGGCGGCTACGCACCGCCTTGTCGCATGCACCTGTTTATCAGATCATGACGACCTTTGCAATCAGGCGCCGGTCGTTCCATATTTTCTACGGATTGAAGGGATGTCCGGCATGAGAATAATACGATTATTGTTTCTTGTGCCGGGCATTTTTCTGTTGGCGCCTTGTGCGCTGGGCGGAGAGCATGTTTTCAGCGTTGAGGGCAAGAAGACATATCTTGACGGGCGGAAGTTTCTTGTTATCGGTTTGCGTTGCTCGAATGCTTTGATTTCGGATGAGACGACGAGGCAGTTGATTGATAATCTCGATGAGTTCGCCAGCTACGGGATTAATACTGTGAGTGTTTTCTTTATGGGCTCGCGGTTCGGGGATGTCAAAGGGTATCGAGAGGATGGTTCGATTGATCCTTGATGAGTCCCCAGAATCCATCGCTTGAGCAGGCTGGATACTCGGTGCACGCCTGGCATGGAGACGTGAGCGGGGTCCCCCGATGATGACAGCACGGTTTTCTTACGGGTGTATCCATGTTTATGCAGATCGTTGTAACCACCCCAACCATCGGTAAGTACCACCGGGCCGGGTATCACCATATCGCAGACAAACGGCATCAGATTTTCACCTGATGCATCGGGGATATAACGCATTCGTACCCGCCCAAAACCTTTGGGCTCTCTGGCCTCCACAGCAATTACCACAATGCATTTACTGGTGCCACGACCGCGTTTTCCGCCTTTTTTGACACCTCCGACCAGAGTCTCGTCAACCTCCACATCACCCGACAACGGCTCACGTTCGGCACGCACCATTGCCACTCGGTATCGTTGCAGCATTGTCCAGGCAACTCGATAGCTGGTACCCAACGTACGCTCAAGAGTCTTGGCCGACAAGCCATTTTTGGCAGTGGTTAAGTGCCAGCCAGCCTCAAACCACGTTGTCAATGGCGTTCGTGTTTTGTCCAGAATCGTGCCTGTAGTAACTGACGTCTGATGGCGACAACTGGGGCATACCAGCCGACCGCGTGTCTGATGCCATGGCTCTGTAGTAATCTGACATGCCGGACAGAAGAATCCATTTGGCCAGCGAAGTTGTTCCAAGTAGGCGGCACACGCTTCATCATCGGGAAACATTTCCACGAATTCACGATATGTACGCGGGTAGTCACGACCCGCCACCAGTGACGGCTGTATTGCTACTTTATCATTTGAGGACTTCATCCCTAACTGAATTTGATATTACATTTTCAGGGCGGGGCTGTTGGAGGGGGCGTCCCAGAGTTGTAGGAGTTCGTCGTCCATTCTGGCTATTACCATCTGGAAGCCGCCCATTTCCTGTACGGTCAGGAACTCGCCGACGAGGGATCTGGCTAATGTGATGCCCTTTTCGTTTAGCAGTTGGTTTACTCGCCGCAGGATGACGCACTGTTCCATTAGTGTTGTCGAGCCGACGCCGTTTATCATGACGAGCAGCTTTTCGCCCTTTTTGATGTCGAGGTCTTTCAGGAGCATGTCGAGCATGATCTCTGCTGTTTTGTCGGCGGTTTCCAGGTCCATTTCGCCTTGGCCGGCTTCGCCGTGCTGACCCATGCCGACGTTCATTCGTCCGGCGGGTACTTCGGCAATGATCTGGTCGGTGGCGGGGTGCGAGGCGCTGGATACGGCGACTGCTAATGTGGCCATGTTTTTTTCCATGCGCTCGGCAATTTCGAGGCACTCATCCAGCGAACAGCCCTTCTCGGCGGCTGCGCCTGCGACTTTGATGACGAACAGGCAGCCCGAGAGTCCTCGCCGGTCTTTGGGGTCCTGGCGGCTGGGTGCGGAGATGTCTTCGTGGGTGAGGATCTGCTTGACGTTGAGGCCTTCCTTTTTTGCCATCTGCATGACTACGTTTGCGCTCATGACGTCGCCTTCGTGGTTTAGTACGACAAAGAGCACGCCGGCGTCTCGGTTGGCCATGCGGATTGCTTCGATTACGCGCGGCGGGCCGGGTGCGGCGAAGACCTCGCCGGGCACGCTTATATCGAGCATGCCATCGCCCACGAAACCGCTAAGGGCGGGCTCGTGGCCGCTGCCGCCCAGGGTAACCAGTGCGACCTTGTCTTTGGGCTTGTCCTTTTTGCGAACGACGAGGTTGTCGCCGGTCAGTTTGATCTGGTTGTTGTGGGCCAGGGCGAAACCCTCTAACAGTTCGTTTACCAGATTGTCCGGTTTGTTTACGAATTTTTTCGATGCCATTTGCATTTTCCTTTCCGCTGATGGGTGGAGGAGATTATTTGGTTTCCATGAGTTCGATTAGTGCGTCGCCGTCGGTGATAAATGCCACGCGGATGGTGTCGGTGGCGTCGAACGGGGCGATGAGGACGTTTTGATCTTTGAGGGCGGCTTCGAGGCTTTCGACCATAAATGCTGCGTGGCACTTGGTTTTCAGGTCGCCCGGCATTGGGCTGTCAGGCTCGAAGCGGAGGAATTCGATTCCGTAGGGGTGGGATTCGGGGTCTGTGACGTGGACTCCGGCTCCTTCGATAAAAATTTCGTTTTCGGCTTTGGCGGCTGTGGGGACGCCGAAATGGTGAAACTTAGCTGATGCCATGTTGATATCCTTTCATTATATAGATTTTTGCAGCAATATCACGATTCAGGGATTCTATTGCATTGTGGGCAATTTGCAAGTGTTTTTTGGTCCGTCAAAAGGCAAAAAGACGATAGAGTACAGTTGTGAAAGGGGGGCGGCAAAATGCGTTATCTTTCCTTGTGGAATCGCGGCGAATCTGGTATATTGGTAACTGGATTTATAGACTTATAATGCGTTTTGAGAAAGTCAGGAAAAGGCATAATGGGCATGAGGCCAGAACAGCGAATAATGTCGATGGTTTTGCCAGCCTGGATTGTTTTTTTGAGCGGGTTGGCGGGCACCGCGTCGGTGCGGATCGCGGGGTTGGAGAATCTTGCGCCTAAGGCGAAGATCAGCGCCGAATCGGAGTACAGCAAGCAGTATGCCGCCAGGTTTGTGGCGGACGGTGTGGTTCCGGTTCGCGGCGGCAATTCCGATCCGGGCAAGGCGTGGTGTGTCAACGGCGGTACGCATCGGGATGGGGCGGCGCTGGTGTTTGAGTGGGCAAAGCCCGTTACGGTCGGGTCGATCGTTTATTACGGGCGAACGGCGTGGTATGATAACGAGTGCTGGAAGGATTATCTGGTCCTGGTCGACGATGATCCAGCGGCGCTGATTGCTGGCAAGCTGGAGATGGCGGACGGTCCGCAGCCGATCAATTTCGGCAAGCCGGTCGAGTTGAAGAAGCTGACGATCAGGTTTACGAGTTCTTATGGCGGTTTCAATCCCGGCGCTTCGGAGATCGAGGTGTTTAGCGTCGGGGTCAATGAAAAAAATCTCAAGGCTCGTCTGCGCTCGATCAAGCTAAAGACTACGCCGTGGGCGATTGAGGTTGACTGCGAGAAACTAAAGGATTTGATAGAGGCGCAAAGTGTAAGCTGCAGCGATAAGTATCCGCAGGCCGGCGCGCATCTGGCGCGATTGGAGGAATTAGCGGGCAGGGCGGATGAGGCCCGCGATGAACTGAAGCAGTTGCAGCGTGAGGTTTTGCTGTTTGATATTGAGAGGCTTGTTGTTATTAAGCGCCATGAGATTTTGGCTTCGCATGTCTATACTTATCACTACGAGGGCTTCAAGGCCGGCGGCGGGCTGTATGTTGTTTCGCCGGGCGACGCTGACGGCGAGCCGGTTGAATTAGTGGCTTCGCCGACGGGCCAGATTCTGGATTGCGATCTTTCTTATGACGGGCGGACGATTTTGTTTAGCTGGCGTCAGAAGGAGGATGAGGGGTATCACCTGTGGACGATTAATGTTGACGGGACGGGGCTTAGGCAGTTGACGAAGGGTGAGTGGCATGATTACAACGGCTGCTGGCTGCCCGACGGCGGGATTGCTTTCCTTAGTTCGCGGATTGCCCAGTTTGCTTATTGCTGGCATGCCCCGGTGGGGATTGTGCACCGGATGGATGCCGACGGGTCGAATGTGAGGCTGTTGTCTGCGAACTATCTCAACGACTTTACTCCGTATCCGCTGGACGACGGGCGGATTATCTACAGCCGGTGGGAATATGTCGATAAGCCGGCGATTCCGATCCAGAGCCTGTGGACGGTCAATCCGGACGGGACGAGTCTTTCGGGATACTTCGGCAATGGGGTGCTTTCTCCGGGCACGTTTATGGAGGCGCGTTCGATTCCGGGCGGTTCGAAGGTTATCTGTACGATGACCGGTCATAACGGTCCGACTCGCGGGGCGATAGGTATTATCGACCGGAGCAAGGGTGTAAACGCGCAGGCGGCGATATGGAATATTACGCCCGATGTGCCGGTTCCGGCTGTCGATAAGGGCAATGGCAATACCAGCGGCAGCAAGGTTTACAGTTGTCCGCTGCCGCTGGATGAGAGGCGTTTTCTGGTGTCGGCAAGGGGTCCTGTGCTGGTTCGGACGTATGAGGGTGATTGTCAGTCGGTGGCGCTTTATCGGCCGGAGAACGGGATGCAGTATTTCAACGCCCAGCCTGTGAGACCGAGGCGGCGGCCTCCGGTGATTACGTCTGGTAATGATTATAAGGGCAATGGCCGGGATGCGGTTATGTATTTGCAGGATGTTTACAACGGTCTTGAGCCGCATGTCGAGCGTGGCGAGATCAAGCGTATTCGCGTGGTTCGGGAAATGGAAAAGACGGTGCGGATCGATCCGAAGCACCGGGCGTTTGGTTTTCAGTTTCCGGTGATTTCGTGTGGTGCGACTTATGCGGGCAAGACGGTGTTAGGCGAGGTTCCGGTGGAGGCGGATGGGTCTGCGTATTTCCGAGTGCCGGCGGGGATGCCGATTTACTTTATGGCGATTGACGAGCATGGCAGGGCGCTTCAGCGTATGCGGAGCTTTACTCATCTGATGCCGGGTGAGGTTCAGGGTTGTGTGGGTTGTCATGAGCC
>JAGHBX010000611.1 GCA_021160785.1 Planctomycetota bacterium
CTACCCAAACACCCTCGTCGTCAGGTCCCCGGTGAACAAGGGCGGCGGTCATCCGGCCAGCGATGTCCTCCAGTTCAGATAAATGAAGGCCATGGGCCGTGATGCATCCTACAATGCCGCACATTTATACACAACGTCAGACATAGCTGCCGAAAATTGATAGATCCCTTTCAACAATTAATGTGTAATTCAAAATACTTATGCGAAATAGCAATTGCAAAAATCGGCAATTACTTATGACGCTGTATATAAAACTCGGCTTTCGGCCCCTTGTACGTTTATTTTCCCAAACGGAATACGAATTCATTGCACCCCAAACCTTACCTGGTTATTAACTCCTCCAAAACAAAACCTCTATCTCGATAGAAACGAAAGACCGCCTCTGGAGTGGCTACTTCGTATGGGTAGCCACCGATCCAGTCTACGATATCGTGCCAGCGGGACATGCCGCGTTCTTTTTTGTAAACCTTCCAATGGTGCCACGGTGTCTTGCCGCGTATGATCTGGCCTGCAACGTCTATAGCTTCAAAGCGTGCCCAAAACACGACCACATAGGGTATTCGCAGCCAAGAGGGAAGTTTGTTGTACCAACGTTTTACTGCTCGCCAGTATTTACTCATCTTCCCTTGGTCGTTATAGATAGAGATAAAGAGCTGTCCGCCTCCGGTGACCAGAGGAGAAATGTTATCCATAGCCTCCCACATGGCCCCTGTGTGATGCAGAACGCCCCAGGAATATACGACATCATATTTTCCGAGTCCGGCAAGATACTCTTTATCCAGCACAGAGCCCTGTTCTATGGTCCATGACATATGTTCGGGAAAGAAGCGCCGCTTGAGTTCCACAGTACAGGCAACACTCCGGGAATCGTGGTCAAAGGAGTGGATCCTGGCTGCACCAAGCCTAGCGGCCGCCAAGGAGAAAAGGCCGCTTCCAGAACCCGCGTCAAGGAATGAGTGTCCTTGAAGGGTATTTACTCGCAGCATGGTTTTGAGGGACTCTTCTGCCTGCAGAATACGATCCTCATTGAGCACTCGCAGGAATCTAGCCCAGTTTTCTCCAAAGGTGAAGCGATTCTTATCAGTTTGAAAACTGTTCACTCGCTATCTCCTGAAAAAGCTTTTCCCAATGGTCTGCTATGGAGTCAATATCGAACTTGCGAACAGAATCAGGACCATTTGCCTCAAAGATCCCGCGCAATTTCACATCCTCCATGATCCGCTCCAAGGCTCTGGATAGACTGTCCACATCTTCACAAGGGATCAATAGGCCATTCCATTCATGTCGGACTATTTCGTTAATACTATCAGTACAGTCTGTGGCTACAACCGGACAGCCACAGGCCAATGCCTCAATCAAAACATTGGGGAATCCCTCAAATCGGGAAGAGAGAACAAAGCATCCTGCAGTGCGTAAATGGGCAGTCAGATTTGTCGTTAAACCGGGCAATTGAACTCTTCCGTTTAATTTTAACTCAAATATTTGCCTTTCCAGGGCAGGACGCTTTGGGCCATCACCGTAAATGACCAGATTCCACTCCGGGTGTTCTTTACGCACTTTCGAAAATGCGGTCAATAGCAAATCAAAGCCTTTTTGTCTTGTTAGGCGGCCGACCGCAATAATAATCGAAGTTCGTTCCGTTTGAGAATTCCGGTCGTTGCTACAGGCATTAACTGGGTTGGGGATAACTACCACACGGCTTGACATCTGTTTGAACCAGTCTGCTTGCCCCACGCTCTGAACAATAACAGCTGTAGCATTGCGATAAAACCATCGTCGCAAAAAGTTGTAAGGAAAGCCAGGGCTGTATCGTCGGGGATCAATACGTTCAGAAACGATTACCGGTACATCTAGACCGATGGTAGCCAACAGGACCAGGACATTTGTCCGGTCAATGAAGGAGATAACAATATCGGGTCGTGTTTCGCGGATAACACGGCGAAAGATCGGGATACGTCGAAAATGATTACTCGCCCGTCTCACTATGCTGCCGCATGAGAGTCTCAGTTTTTGCACAGTCACTTCAGGGTGAAGAGCGTAAAATGCCGTGGAACCTTCATCATAGGTCACTATTGTCACCCTGTGTCCTCGCGATGCCCATGCGCCGGCGAGGATGCTCATGACCCGTTCAGCGCCACCTGGTCCCAAAGAGTAGATGAAACAAGTGAGTCTCATGAAGGATGACCAGCGCCAGGTTTCTCAGCTACACAGACGATTGTTCCATATCTTTTTTGTCTCATGGCATACCAGTCCACTATCGGCCGCAATGCTTGATCCAAACTCACAATCGGATGGCCGAGTGCGTAACGTATTTTACTCAATAGCCCAAGACGCCACCCCTTTTTAGATACCTCTTGTCGATAGGTTGGTGGAAGATCTTTATATCGAAGTGTGCGTCCAGTTAAGAGGCGAAGTAGCCAAAGAAGCCAGAAATTTGAGTGCAAACCAAATATTCGATCATCGAAATCGATCTGTTGTGGAGTCATCCCAACTTGTTTCAAATAATAACGGATCGTGGACGGAGTAAAAAAGTAAAGATGGCGGGGGATGTCTTCACAAAAGAGGTGCCTGGACGCAAGGCTTTCAAAATTAGTCACTAAGAACACGAAATGTCCTCCTGGTTTCAATACCTCAGCGGCTTTTTTGAAATAGGCCATGGGGTCGTGAACGTGTTCGATAACCGCCCATGCCGTAATGGCATCAAAGCTGTGTGCTGGAACTGGAGCACAGGGGAAAAGCTCTCGATAAACCGGAAAATCCTCAATTGATTTTGAAGATTCAGCTATCTCTAAACCCGTTACATCCCAACCTCGCGACCGCATGTAACGCGGAAAATCACCATTGGCACAACCAAGGTCCAGGAGACGTGGTGTTTTTTTCTGATATTCTATATCGGCTAGATAACGTGCCTCCTCAGCATAGCGTTGAGAATGGTCTTTTTCTTCGAAATCACAAAAAAAAGCTGAAGGATAATAACGTCCTATTTCTTGTATAGTGGGCCTTGGATTTACAAACCCCAAGCCACATTCCAGGCATTCAACGACTGTAAACCATTCTTCAGGAAAATATTTGTCATCCGGTTTTTCGTAAACTTTCCTAAAGTTGGAACTTCCACAGCAATTGCAATTTACGGTTTCCATTACAGTCTGTCTCTATATGCTCTTTTTAGTTGACGCAATTTGGAATATCAATGTCAATACTGCAATATCATTGGTATCTGAACAGATATCGGTCTATATCATTCTTGCCGAACCCAATAGCCGAGATCCCGGTCAATAATCCTTTCGAGCATACGTATGTCCTGTTCAAAATCCTTAGTCAGAGTTCGGCGAAATTCAGCTCTCAAGGGCTCTCTTGCTCGAAAGACTGAATTGATTTTGCGCAATATCTGCATGAGAAGGTGACCAGAATTTTTGATGCCAACTCTATCCTTGACATAGCCATAGGCTCTGAGCAAGCCTTCGGGAGGGCATTGCGTGAATTTACCCAACCACCGAATACGATATTGTCTGTTCTTGTTAGTTTGGGGGAAATACTCACGTTTGTCAGAAGGGATGTGAAGAAAAGAAAGTATATCTTCGTATATGCATTTGGTATCTGCCACAAAGTCTTCGAATAGGATTACCTTGACCTGTTCTTTCGGGAAAACTTCAAGTAAACGCTCCATTTGTGCCCCGAGCTTTCCAATATCCCGGTATTGCAATAGAGCCGGTGTGCGACATCTTTTTGGAATTCTCTTCCCTGATTTTCGCAATTCCTGTAAATTCCAGGCTTTTTCAAAATCTTTTTCGTCTTCATCAATGCTTATTAAAGCCTGTGAATGAAGCGAATGCACCAGATCGACCGGATTGCGCAACATGACGATGAGTTTGGCCTTTGGGTTGTATTCGTATATGTTTCGGACGGCCTCACGAGAATACAAATACCAGACAGAACCTTCACCAACTCTCAAATGATTTGGTCGGACCTCATGAAACAAGGCCAGGTATTCTTCAAGCGTGGCGGTTGCTCGATGGTTAGGGAAGTCAGTAGCAAAGAAGTGCGGTTCCTTGGGCTGAGAAAAGAATACATTTGGATGGCCTCTGAGATATTCACTCAGTGCTGTCGTGCCACACTTGGGCGCTCCTACAATAAAGAAG
>JAGHBX010000240.1 GCA_021160785.1 Planctomycetota bacterium
ATGCCAAGTTCACGTTTGCCTATCTCAAAGCATCGCTCAATTGGCCAGCGTGAAAACGCCACCCATAATAGCCATTCCAGAGTTATCTGTTTATCATCAATAACCATATTCGACAGAAAATATTTCACCTGATTGTTGTCAAGCACATTACGAGCAATGATTAAAGGTAAACATTCAGTGAACCCATATCCACGGTAGTTTTTAGGCTTGGCAGTGGAGTGTTTGGCGGAAGTGTTTATCAAGTGGGTAGAGGAAGATATCTTTCACAGGCAGTGAATAGCGGTTTTGGCGATCAAGTTTGCCTCGGCCCTGTGTTTGGCCTACATGTGTCCAATTGGCTGCCCGGTAGCAGGTGCCGCGAAAACGCTTCTGTTCGACAAAAGTTTCAAGAAGAGTCGGCTTATAGTTGTAACGCTCTTGCCAATCATGTGGCAGTTGCCTTGCGATGCCGGCTAAGATTCGCGATGCCAGGTTGTGCGAAGTGACCCAGGGTAGAATAAGGAACCGTGCATTATTGACAACGAGGTGCAAATTATGCTTTCGCTGTTGAGCTGTCCAGCCGATAAACCGATCACGCGGTGCAACTGTCCACGCGGCAGCACCAAAACCCAACGCTGCCAGAAGAAGATGTGAGTTGCCAAAGACCAGATAACGAATTTGCGCACCCGGCAACGGCTTGTATCCCAGGTAATGATAACGTTCGATCAGTTCGTTCCAAAGCTTTGAGTCATCAGGGGTATTAACAGGACGAAACAGCAGTTTCCCTAAAGCACCAGCGGGAAGTGATACTGCCTCTTGCGGCTCGGATATTGATGTCAATCGGGGTCGGGTTTTCCCATTACCAGTTCCTTTTTGCGGAGGCGGCAAAGTAATGAGGCCATCTCTTTCCATTCGCAGCATAGCGACCCGGCATGACATTTCTTTACTGCGACCATCTGGGCGTAACCAGTTGAACTCATCACAAACAATACGCGATAGCTGCGCTCGGTTGAGCTTGCGATCAGATGTAATCAGTTGGCGAATTCGGCCTATTTCTTTGCCGGTGAATAATCGGCCGCAATAACGAACGGCTGTGTCAGTGGCACTGGTCATGGTGACTGCTCCGAATAGTACCAGAGTGCTTTGTCTTGTTCGGACAAATTCCACGGCAGAAACTCATCGAGATTATCAGGCGGACGACCGCCGTTTTGAGCGCAGGCTTGGAAATAAGCAAAAAACCATTTTTGAGGATCAATCTTGTTCTTGAGCAGTGTTTGAAAGATCGTAAACAGAATTGCGGTTAATGCTCCGCTCCAAACCGATCCACTGCCGTAATAGTTTTTACGTCCTACCGCAGGATCACGTAATTTTCGCTCCGACTCGTTGTTATCCATGGGAATTTCCGGATGGTCTACAAAGAGCGTACATCCCTTCCAGTGATTACTCAAACTCTCCACTTTCTTTCTTGCTGCTTTGTGCAGGTTGGCGTCAGCAAGTTGACGCCGGCGTTCATCCGCCATGGCATCAATTGCATCACGCAAAATCCTGTCTCTTATCTGAAACTCTTTCGGGTTCGATAGTACCTCAAGTCTTTCGTCATTGAGATAAAATATTTCATTGATTTTGTCCACCCATTTCTGACCCCAGTCATAAAGGTGACGGTAGCCATCACGAACCTGAACGAAGTCTCGCCTTACATGACTCCAGCAAAAAGCGATCTGAATTTTTTCTCCCAGACACTTATAAACTATATACCGGTCAGCATTAATAATCCCTTGCGCATCTTGCGGTAAGTGATTCTTAGGGACCTGAGTCGAACGAGTGGGCTCAAGAAGATATGCAACTGTATCATCGGTAATCACAACCCACAGCCACCACCGATAGTTGTTTTTACCTTCTATCTCTTCAAATACCATCCACCGTGTCTCATCCATTTTCCAGTGCTTTGCCTGACGATTGTGTTCGAGGATTAGCGTGTAAACAGGCTGGAGAAGTTCTCCTATCCGTCGCAGTCCCCCGGTGAGAGTACCCTGAGAAACATTAAGCCCTTCCAACGCCAGTACCTTTCGCACGCGATAAAGCGGTCTTTGGAAAAGAAACTTTTCCATTATCAACCGAATCCAGAACGAAGTAGCAAACATACTCCTGGGTATGAGCTTTGCAGGAGCCGGTGCTGTCACTATACCGGCGACAGCGTGGCAATTACATGTGGGAGTATAACGAGCACGCTTATGAATACGACGACGAAGGATGACGTCCCACTCGATTTGTTCGGAATCTTCTGTGCCGGGAAAAACTGAAAAAGGCTTACCGCATTTTGGGCAACAGCATTGCTCCTGAGGCAATTCATGGAACTCTTCAACACTGGGTAGATTCAGACGGAGTTTTCGGCCGTGACCTTTCGCACCCTTTTGCTGACCTCGCTTGCGTTTGTCCTGTGATGAATGTTGAGAGGGATCTAAAACTTCAGTTGAGACGCCTGCGGAAGATTCAGAAAGACTTTTGATTTCATTGCCACTATCGATTGTTGATTCCGTTTTTCGACCAAACACCTGCTGTGTCAACCAAACAACTCTGGCTTTTAACGCCTCGATTTGTTGACTCTGTTCAGCAATCGTAGCTTGACACTGACGAACGGCCGATTCGAATTGCAGAGCCTTTGCTTTCCATACCTCCTGGCGTTGGCAAGCACGAGCATGTTGAGCCCGCCAATAGTTCGCCTGCTGGCGTAATTCAATACATTCTACCTGATCAATTTCATCAACGATAGTTACCATGCCCCCATGATATACGATGAAAGAATGCGTGTCCAGTGAAAAAAATGTTTTTTTAATCCGTAAACAAAAGACTATGGGTTCACTGAATGTTTACCTAGTTATAAATTTCTCTTTGTCATTGTCAACAAAGAATACATCCTGTTTGTTATTTTCCCGTTGAGTTATGTGATGGGCGATATCTGGTATTACTA
>JAGHBX010000657.1 GCA_021160785.1 Planctomycetota bacterium
GGATCTTCTCGGTGGCGGGCAAGTACGATTTCGACGCCGTCTGCAAACAGATCGAGCGGCTGTTCGACGTCGAAACGCCCGGCACGGATATGACGGTAACAATCGGCGCCGCCGGCGACAGGTACACGCATATATCGCACGACGGGGCGCAGGTGCACATAGGGCTTATGACACAGGCGCCGCCTATAATGAGCGCCGATTATTACGATATCAATGTGGCTGTTTCGATCCTTTCCGGCGGCATGAGCAGCAGGCTGTTTACCGAGGTGCGCGAAAAACGCGGACTGTGCTATGCCGTCGGCGCCAAGTACGGCACTTTGAAGGATCTTGCCTCGATAAGCTGTTACGCAGGCACGACGCCGGACAAGGCGCAGGAGACGCTGGATGTCATCATTGCCGAGTTCGGCAGGCTGGGCGAGGGGATCAGCGACGGTGAACTGCAACGGGCCAAGGTGGGGCTGAAGAGTTCGCTGATTATGCAAAGCGAATCCAGCATCGCGCGGGCAGGCGGAATCGCAGGTGATTATTATCACCTCGGTCGGGTCCGAAGCCTCGATGAGATCAAGGAAAAGCTCGAAGCGACCAGCGTCCAATCCGTGCTCGACTGTCTCAGGAACAATCCATTCGCCGACTATACCGTGGCGACAATCGGCCCGAAGAAAATTGATTATTGATCGTTGTCAGGAGAACAACAGCAGATAATGGAGTTTAAGCACACAAAATTGAGCAACGGCCTTGTGATTGTCGCCGAGGTCAATACCGCGGCGCTTTCCGGGGCGATGGGTTTTTTCGTGCGGACCGGATCGCGTGATGAGACGATGGAGATAAACGGCGTATCGCATTTTCTCGAACACATGCTGTTTAAGGGCGCCGACGACCTCACCGCCCTGGAGGTCAACGAGGCGTTTGACCGGACGGGGGCGAAGTTCAACGCCTTTACAAGCGAAGAGAATACGGTGTACTATGCGGCCGTGCTGCCGGAGTATGTGCTGGAAGTAACCGAGTTGTGGACGAGGCTGTTGCGGCCTGCGCTGCGCGGAGACGACTTTGACATCGAGAAGAATGTCATCACCGAAGAGATCGCCATGTACAAGGATATGCCGCAGTTCGATGTGATGGACACATGCAAGACGCTTCATTTCGCGGACCATCCCTGCGGCCAGAGCGTGTTGGGTACGGTCGAGACGATCGAGGTGCTGACCGCCGAGCAGATGCGGGAATACTTCTACAGGCGCTATGCGCCGAATAATATGGTGCTTGCCTGCTGCGGCAATGTGGATTTCGACGCGGTGTGCGCCCTTGCCGAGAAAAAGTGCTCGGGCTGGAAGACCGGTGACACCCCGCGACAGTTGAGCTTCTTCGGCGGCAGCAGAGGCAAACAGCGACAGGTCAAGGCAAACCTGGTTCGCGAGCATATCTGCATCATGAGTCCGGCGGTGTCCATGCAGGATGAGCGGCGGTTCGCCATGTCGCTTCTGGCGACAATTGTGGGGGACGATGCCGGTTCGCGCTATTTCTGGGCGATGGTGGACCCGGCGATCGCAGAGACGGCGGCGATGCAGTTTGACTCGATGGACGGCGTTGGGGTGCTCTACAGCTACATTCGGTGCAGCCCGGAGAATGCCGCCAAGGTTCTCGATATCATCAAGGGCATCTTTGACGATCTGGCCGAAAAGGGCATTACCGAAGATGAGCTCGGCAAGGCCAAGAACAAGGTGCTAAGCGCTCTTACCATCAAGAGCGAGCAGCCGATGGGCAGGCTGGTCAATCTCGGCTTTAACTGGGTCTATACGCAACAATACCGAAGCATCGCCGATGATGTCGCCGCGATAAAGGGTATTAGCGTCGCCGACGTCAACGCCCTGATTGCCGAGTTCGACCTCAGAGAATTCACCCGTCTTTCAATCGGTCCGGCATCGGAAGATTAGGCGACAGTTGGGTTTTGGGGGTGTTTTGCTGGTGGGTCGCCTGTGATTTGGCTTGATTAACTGTGAGGAGGCAGTTATAATACGTATCAGCCCGTAGCGATGAGATCGATGTGCGATGCGTTTTACAGGGAGGATGAAGTGGAATACAAAAACAAGCAGGCCTTGCCGATTAATTCGGATGTTCTTCAGAGCCAGACAGATGCGCTGCACGCCGTCAAGAGGGCGAGTGCATTGTCAAACGCCCTTTCTGAGAGCAAGGCCGAACAGCCGGCAAATCTCAAGCATAATAAGCTTCCTGAAAAAATGAAAAAAACGCCGGCAGCGGCGCGCAAACCACAGCCGGTTTCTGAAGCAACACAGCCGCAGATGCCCGAAAAGTCCGAAGCCGCCGCGCCAACGGCGAAGAAGCCCGCTGAGGATTCCGTTGCTATTCCGCGGTTTAATCTTGCCGAGAAGATTCTCGCCGAGCAGCGAAGATTCGCATCGGAGAGGCGGCGTAAAGCCGGTCCCGGCGGCGCAGCGGGGAGCTATGCGGCTGACGACACGCTCGGCGCGGTCATCAGGGAGGTGAAGGACAATATGGCGCGACCTGTTGGGGCGGCAGCCGGACCAAACGGCGACACTCCGGCTGTTTGCGAGACTGGCGGGGAGACTCCGGAGGCGGTCGCCGCCCAGAGACGGCTGATTACCGATATTGTCGCAAGAGATGTCGCGGCACTTTGCGGTCGCCGTCGTCGCGACTCACTGAACCGGTAAAGCTGCGGCAGCAATCAGTGGAGCGGGGCAAAGCGGCCATCCTTACGTGTTCTGCGTAGCGAAATTACGTGATATGGCCGTGGATTTTGCCTGCGCTTTTATGTTAATATATGTGTTGAGGAAGCTGTGGGGACAGGAACTTTCCGGTAATTGGTCCAAATGCAAGAAGGACGTTGTCCGTAACGGAACAATTAGGGAAGTTCGAGAAAATTCTTTGAATAGACAGAACATTTCCTGAGCAATTCTTGTACGACCGATTTGCAACTCCGTGGTGATGCTGTCTCTATGGGGTGGTGTGTAACAGGAAACAGGGTTATGTTGAAAGTGAGGCTGTTATGTTAGCCAAAAAAGGAACGGTATTGGGCATCGGGCTCAAAAGCGGCGGCCAGTGGCGCCAGGAGGAGCATTTCTACGTGCAGGTAGTGGACAATACGCCCCCGCCCCCTCCGGCGGACCCTGTCATTTCGGGCACGGTAAAAACGGCAGACGGTACGGCTGTCTCTGGCGTGCAGCTCACCGGCGGCGGCAGCGCCACGACGAATGCGGCGGGCGCTTACAGCATAACCGTCCCTTATAACTTTTCCGGTACGATCACGCCGGCAAAGGCGTCTTATACGTTTGAGCCCATATCAAAGACCTACACCAATGTAACCGGCGACCTGCCGGGCGAAGGCTACACAGCAGCCGTTTCGACGGCGTATTCGATCGCCGATCATGTCTTCCTGGCGAAGATTCATCAGGCCTGGGATTACAACGATCCTGCAAACCCCGACGATCTGGCGTATGTCTTCTACCTTGCGGTTGAAACCGACGACACGGTCAGCCTCATCGAGGTGCTCACACCGGCCGGTAACACCCTGCAGATTCCCGCGGATGCTCACACACAGGCAGGCAATGTTCAGACGTGGCGCCATGTTGACGGCGCAACCAATGTCTGGGCATACGAAGCAAACGTGGCTGATGTTGGCGATCTGGCTTGAACTCATTGCCGCCAACGGTGCGATTACCGTCACTGACTTTGCCGCCGATGCGACGGGTTCTGCGCCTGTATCTCTGGCCGCCGGCAACGGCGGGGCAAGCGGCGCCCTGCGTTGCTCTCGAAAATGATTTATCCAAATGAAAGGGCGGAGCGCCGCTTGCGGCGCTCCGCCCTGTTTTTTTCGGGGGAGGGCGAC
>JAGHBX010000249.1 GCA_021160785.1 Planctomycetota bacterium
ACTTTGGTGAGATGCTCTTTCAGCACCGGACTAAGCAGGTGCACACCCTTTTGGCCCGTACCGACGAAGACACCCGACATGTCGACGAGTTTCATCTCGGGCATGGGCAGGTCCATGACGCGACGCGGGAGGGAGACGCAGGTGTAATGCTCTTTTGTGTCGCAGTTGTGCAGCGTCTCCAGCGCCGGCGTCGCCGAACCCAGCAGGCAGTGGCCGCCGGCAAGCTGCACCCGTTTTATCGCGACATCCCGGCCGTGGTAACGCGGCGTTGTGTCCTGCTTGTAACCCGGTTCGTGCTCTTCGTCCACCACGATAAGACCGAGATTGCTCACCGGAGCGAAGACCGCCGAACGAGCGCCGATCACGACATCGGCCTTTTGCGCCTTGATCTGTCGCCACTGGGCATTTCGCTGCGGACCGGTCAGTTGCGAATGGAGAACCGCCAATCGCCCAAAACGCGATTTGAACCGCTGAACCGTTTGTGCGGTCAGTGCAATCTCGGGAAGCAGCACGATAGCGGTCCTGCCACGTTCGACGGTCCTGGCTATCGCACGGATATAGACCTCGGTCTTGCCGCTGTCGGTTACACCGTGCAAAAGCGTAACGCCGAAGCGATTCGAGTCCAGTTGGTCTGCGATATGCGCCAGGGCTTTACGCTGGTCGCTGTTGAGTTCGATGGTCGCCTGCTTGAGGGACCGCCCCGCCGGAACGGCAGGCAGCGCCCGCAGGATTTCCTTTTGTTCGATTCTAACAATTTCTTTTCGCAGGAGCTGCTTTAGCGGTGCAGCCGTACATTGTGCGCTTTCGAGCAGTTCGGCCTTTGCGACACCGCTGTCGCTGTCGAGTGCGCCCGCATGGTGAAGAATGTCAACGATTACCTTCTGTTTCCTGCTGGTGAGCAGATCCGCATTGTCGTCGCCGGGGCGGTACAGGTAGACGTAGCTTTGCTTCCGGACGCCTGCGCCTTTCTTGACCGCAGCCGGCACCACCGCGGCCAACACCTGGCCGAGGGGACAGACGTAGTAAGTGCTTATCCAGCGGGCCAGGTCCATCAGTTGGTTGTCGATTAGCGGCTCATTGTCGATGACCTTTTTGACAACCTTGAGTTTGAAACGCCGGGACTTTTGCTCCTCGGGCGCCTCGTCAATAACCGCAACGCAAAAACCCGTCGCAAGCTTGTTACCCCGACCAAACGGAACCTCCAGACGCTGACCGACCTGCACAGGCCAAAAACGATCCGGCACAATATAATCAAACTCCGTATCGGCGCCAGTATCGAACGCAATGCGCACTACGTGCCCGCCCAAGACGTCTTCGGCAGTCTCCTCACTTCCAAACAAACTCTTCGTATCATATCGGGTCATATTAATTTAATGGTACTTGGTATAAATCTCCGGGTAACCCCCGGACACCGCTGCTTAACGATATCGCACTGCAAAACAACCACGTATTCTTTGTTATTCAAATCAACCATCGCCAACCTCTATTCAAATAATACGCCGAGTTTTTCTTTTTCCTTTTTGTTCTGCGCTTCGTTGGGCGTCCAGACGGCGAGTTCCAGGCTTTTTCTGCATGGGCAGGTCGCGTCGCAGAGGTCGTTGTCTGCGGTGAGGACGGCCTCTATCAGCGCGATCGCGTTTTGTGTTGCGGCGGTCAGGTTGCCGATTATCTCTTTGAGCAGTTCGTGTTTTCCTACGCCGGGGTCGTGTTCCTTCCAGCAGTCGTAGTCGCTTGCCAGCGCGATGAGCGCATAGCACATCTGGGCCTCGCGGGCGAGTTTTGCCTCCGGCATGGCGGTCATGCCGATGAGGTCTGCACCCCACTGCCGGTGCATGAGCGATTCGGCACGCGTGGAAAACTGCGGACCTTCCATGCAGACGTAAGTGCCCTTGTCGTGAGTTACCACGCCGATGTTCCTTGCCGCTTCCACAATCGTTTGGCGGAGTCTCTCACAACACGGGTGGGAGAATTCACAGTGCACCGCGCCGAAGTTCGCAAAGAAGCTGCTTTGCCGACGGAACGTCTTGTCGATAAACTGGTCGACCACGACAAGCTCTTTCGGCGCAATGTCGGCCTGCAGCGAGCCGACGGCGCCGCCGGTAATCAGTGTCCGCACTCCCAGTTTCTTCAAAGCGAATATGTTCGCCGCATAAGGCACCTCGCTCGGCGATAACGTATGGGCTTTCCCGTGACGATTCAAAAACGCCACCTTTCGAGCACCAAGATACCCCACTGCCACAGGCCCGCTTGGTTTGCCAAACGGCGTATCGATATCCTGATACTCAATGTTCTTGATATGCTCGGCCAGGGCGTCGCCCAGCCCGGAACCGCCGATAACACCGATAATTTCTTCCGACATTGATGCCTCCGCATTAATTTTTACTGCATTTTAACCGTTCACAAGCCCGGTTTCACGTTTTTTTTTATGACGGTTTTGCTGCAAGCAGCCCCGATATGTTAGAATTGGCGACCATGAGTCTAAGCGATTCTATAAAAACCAGGGCACTTGAGCTCGGGTTTGACCTTGTCGGGATCACAAAGGCCGAACCGATCGGGGCCGATGCCGCTGCGCATCTGCAAAGATGGCTCGACGCTGGACATGCCGCGGGTATGGAGTATATGCACCGCAACCTCGCCAAACGCGTCAATCCGGCGGCGCTTATGGAGGGCGCCCGGTCGGTGATCTGCACTGCGATTGCGTATGGGCCGATACCCGACGATAAACAGACGACCGGGCAAACGTCTTCGGAATCCCTGGGGCGGATTGCCGATTTTGCGTTGTACGACGACTACCATGTCTTCATGAAGAACAAGCTGCGGGCGATTGCCGATTATATCGGCGAGCTGCTCGACGACCGGCACCGGAAATTCAGGATATGCGTCGATTCTGCGCCTCTGGCGGAGCGGTCGTTAGCCCGGCGGGCGGGATTGGGATTCATCGGCAAGAATCACATGCTGACAAATACGCGCCTGGGGTCGCAGATTTTCCTGGCCCAGATTGTTACGGACCTTACCCTTGAGGCGGATACGCCGGCGGAGACTGCGTGTGAGGGTTGCGACAAATGTATCCGCGCCTGTCCGACGGGTGCGCTGTCGTCCGACGGAGATTTTGATTCGGCAAAATGCATCAGCTATTTGACGATCGAACATAAAGGCGCTATTGACGTCAACCTTGCCGGCAGGATCGGCAACAGGCTTTTCGGTTGTGACGAATGCAGTCTGGCGTGTCCATACACACAAAATGCACCGGCGGCAAAGGACACCGAATTGAGATTTCACCCTGAAAGGCGGTGGATGAAGCTCGCCGAAATTCTCGAATGGCGCCCGGAGCAATTCGAAACGTGTTTTGCCGATTCAACGGTAAAGAGGCTGGGGCTCGAACGATTCAAACGAAATGCAAAGATATGCCTGCAGAATTGTCGGTACACGTAAACTACGGAGCCAGGAAGGTATCTTTTTCATCGCATGGGATCTCACAGCGCTCGTACTTGCGGATGCCGTTGATGGTGAAAATGTCGTCACCCTGGATGAACCGAACCGTGATATACTCGACACTGCCGTCGGACCGGAGGATGTTCTGTCCTCTGCCCCTGTGGTTGCTGCTGAGTCGCTCAATCAATTTCTTATCGACGACCAGCAAAGCGGGCGGCCTGCTGTTGCTTGCGTAGAAGCTCTCAAAGACCGGGCTGAGGTCGGACATAAGTATATACCGCTGTCCGTTCAACCGTTTGCTTGACTTGTCGCACATGATTCTGGAACTGAAAGAGAAGTTGTTTGTCGACGGGAAATCATTGTGAAGGGCCAATTGGTCGATCGGGATATCCATAGCAACAGCGTTTCGATTTCCCGGACAGATAAAATTCTGAGGCTTGACATATTGTTGTTTGCCAAGCAGATACGGATGGCGCGTGTTTGACCCCTTGTCGCCGCGGGACCACCGTGCCCCGGCCATCGTCGCCACATAAGGAATCCGTCCGTCGTTATCACCGGCATACCGGATAAAACCGGCGCCGATATTCCCGAGCCGATCCTTGCAGGTGATCCGCCAGGCTCTTTGTCTCATTCCCGACAGTGTCGAAAAAGCAATACCGACGACGATAAGAATGCCTGCAGCTAATGCGACCATCTTGAATAGATTCTCGCGAAAGCTCCACGGAAACGGTTCCGGTTTGACGAATCGGGGCGGCTGCGGGGGACCTTGCGCCGTCAGGTCCTTTTGCTGTTCCAACTCCAGGAGCTTATGCAGTTGTGTTTCCCCGGAGGATGCCGCCAGTTTCAGCCTTGCAATGGTGAGTTCAACAAGATTCTCCGGGCAGGGTTCGTACTTGTCGCTGTCCAGTTGGGTGAGCGTCTCCTCCAGTTGTGCATAAAGAACGGCCGCCTCCGGATTACCCGCCACCAGATCCCGACCTCGGTTTATATCTTCCTCATCCGCGCAGCGAAAGTAGAAATCAAGAATAAGATCCTTATCGTCTTTACTCAAGCTACTCATCGTTCATCGCGGCTCCCGATTTGCGGCGTTCCACCTCTTCGTAAAGTGCATTACAGCCGTATGAAGGCGGCTTTTTACGGTTCCAATGGGTATACTAAGAATCTCGGCCATATGTTTGTAAGAAAATTGCTCAAAGTACGCCAGGATCAGTATTCCTCGCAGATTTTCCGGCATATCCGCTACAACCTCACGCACCCGCCGCGCCGTCTCCTCCGTGGTCACCTCATCGGCCGGCGTGGTCTTGTACGAGGTAAGAATGTTTATTACATCGTCAACGGAAACATCTCCGCTGTCCGCTATCGCCCCGATACTCATCGACGAATGACGCTGCATCTTGCGAAGTGCGTCTTTAGCCTTGTTCGCCGCAATTGTGAACAGCCATGGCCTCAAAGGGCGGCTCGTGTCAAAGCTGTCCCGACTGGCAAAAAGCTGCAAAAACGTCTCCTGAAACACGTCCTCGACAAGGTCCTGACGGTTCAAAAAACGCCTCAGAAACGAATACAGGGGGTTTTTGTAGCGCTCCACGATCTCGCGAAACGCTGTTTCGTCCCCCTCCCGATACCGCTTGAGGAGTTCGGCATCGGTATATTTATCCAGCGAAGGATTCATAACATGAGCCTTTTTTGACCGGCCTGCTTATTCTAAAGCCTGGAAATCGTCATTGTTCACGTCAAGGTAACAGATGTCCATTATACATTTTTCATGCCGGAATTGAACCACAAAATCAAAAAAAACGCCCCCGTCCGTCAGGCCAAGCGGATGATAAGTCCCTCATTATCCGGATAGAGCCGAATTAGCTGGTCCCTGTCCGCTCTTTGGTAATCGGCAAATTCCAGGCCCGGCGACACCGTGCAACCCATCAGGGCGAAATCCGCACCCTCACAGGCAGTTCCGACCCCTCAATCCATCCACAAGCCCGATACGTCTCAACAAAGAACCCCCCTCGTCCGATAAAGGCTCTATTCCGGAAAAATCCCCTCTCATACGGAGATTGCTTCGCCCCGGTTGCCGATGACATACGCTTCAAATATCTCATCGAGATTCAGGGCTGTCTCGGTCAGGCCGTTGGTGGATATATCTTTCATTTGACCCCGCTTTGCATCGTCGCAGTTTTCGACGATCACCGAAACGCTCTCCCCCGCCCGGAATACGTCGAGAACGCCAGCCACTTCGCTGATAACTGCATCGGAGGCGGGCGTGAGTATGAACTTTCGAACATTTTCCCTGAGTTCTTCGGTTTTGCCCGTTTTGACAATCACGCCCTTATCCAGAATCGCGACATAATCGGCAACCGGCTCGATCTCGTAAAGCAGGTGGCTCGAGAAAAAGACCGTAACGCCGTTGCTCTGCAGTAAATCGATCACATGCCGCAAAAAATCCTTCCGCGCGA
>JAGHBX010000519.1 GCA_021160785.1 Planctomycetota bacterium
GCTGAAGGGCGGCGAAGTCATTGCTCTTATCGGCCCTTTGGGCAGCGGCAAGACGCACCTGATAAAAGGTATCGCCGCCGGCACAGGCGCTACGGACGCCAACCGCGTCAGCAGCCCCACATTTGTCATCGTCAACGAATACCTCTCGACCGGCGCGGGCCTGGATGTCTATCACATCGACGCCTACCGGATCCAAAGCATCGCCGAATTTGAAATGTTGGGCTTCGACGAATTCTGCCGGCCCGATTCTGTGGTGGTAATCGAATGGGCCGATAAAGTCGCACAATCACTGCAAGACATCGATCCAATACAGATCGAGCTGTCGCACATCGACGAAACACATCGACGCATTGTCCTGCGAAATGCACCACAGCACGTGGCACGGGCATCCTGCCCGTGAATCATGGGCAGGATGCCCATGCCACATTAATAAATTCTTCTTTTTTCGTTCCCATGCGTTTGGCATCGGTTTCTTTATTTCTTATTGTTTGTTTAGCACGAGAATTTTGGCTCTTTGAAAAGCTAATTTGTGGGAAACTGAAGCAACCGTTTTAATGATACTTTGTGCTCGCCGCGTGCGAGTCGAAGCGAAGAACTTTGTTCTCTACGGTTTGTACATCAGTTTTCCGTAGAAATGAGATGTTTACGGAATTGACAGTGTTTTGAATGGTTCAAAACCGATACCGAAAACGCAGTGTATTTAGAAATGGGAGAGTGTAAAATGAAGACGAAGAGAAATGGTGGATTCACATTGGTCGAAATCCTGATCGTAGTGGTGATCCTGGGTATCCTGGCGGCGATCGTCATACCCCAGTTCACCCAGGCGAGCACCGAGGCGAGGGAGTCCAGTCTGGCGAGCAATTTGCAGACGATGCGTTCGCAGATTGAGCTGTACAAAATTCAGCACAACGACAGCCCCCCTGCGTTTGCCAACTTCGCGACTGATATGACCGTGGCGGCGGGCGGTCTTGGTCCCTATCTGCAGAGTATTCCCGTCAATCCTTTCACACAAACTAACACTCTGGATAACACAGGCACCGCTGGTGATGACGTGGCGGCCTGGGAATATGACGAAGCCACAGGAGAGCTTCACGCCGATGACAGTGGCGCAACTTCTGGTGGGACCAACCACAGCGATTTTTAGGCTGCGCCAACGTCGAATATCATACGACTGAAAGGGTATAAAATGGCTGACCGGCTCTGGACTTTGTGTCATGGGCCGGTCAGCTTTGTTTATGAAGCGAGCGAGACGAAAGACAATAGCGAGCCAACGAAAATGACTACGAAACAAAAAAACACAAAAGCGACGACGACGCCCGGGCGTAAGTCTCTGGTGCGAAATAAGCGAAGTCGGTTTGGCGCGAAAAGAGGGGCTTACACAATGCCCGACGTTGTGATCGCAATTGGTTTGATAGCTTTGTTAGCCGCCTGTGCCGGGCCCCGCTTAAGCAGGGCCAGTGACGCCAGGAGGCTTCCCGCGATGGTCGACAACCTGCAGATGATGCGATGTCAGATCGAACTGTACCGCCTCGAACATGACGGACTGCTGCCCGGCCAGACGACGATGGGCGCCGACGTGACCTGCGAGTCTTTTGTAAACGCGCTGACCGAGCCCGACAGTGACCGGGCGGAGCCCTATCTGAGGGAAATTCCCGCCAATCCTTTCGTCGACGACGATGCAGCCGATGACATTACGATTGTCAATTGCATGGATATCGAGTCCTGTGGCGGTGGACGCACCGGTTGGTGGTTCAATGCCGCCAGCGGTGAGTTTCGGGCAAATAATTCCAGGTTTCATTCGGGTTATTGACACCCTTTAGGGTGATAGATTTCCGCGAGAGATCGTAATGTGTTGTCCTAAAGCGACTTATCCGCGTACAAACGCGCATTTTTTTAGTGGGATTGATATGGCAAGCAGTTAAGGATATGGAGCCATGAGAACCAGAGAGAAAAAAACAGGCAATTGCAAACGTTCACGCCGCTGCAAACGCAACGGCGCCTTTACTCTCGTTGAGATTCTCCTGGTCGTCGTTATTCTGGGTGTTCTCGCCGCCATCGTTATTCCTCAGTTCAGCGAGGCAACCTCAGAGGCCAATCTCAATACTCTGTTGGGAAATCTGCAGACTCTTCGTTCGCAGATTGAGCTTTATAAGGTTCAGCATTATGACCTTCTTCCCGGCCAGGCTACGGTCGGCGGCGATGTTGACGAGGCGGACTTTGTCGCCGCGTTGACCAATGACGCAACGTATGGGTCCTATGTGAGCAAGATTCCCGAGAATCTTTTCATAGCCGACGCCGCCAACAGAGACGCGATAACCTGCGTCAACAATGCAGCCGCCGCTCCCGCAGGCAACGAGGGGACGGGCTGGTGGTTCAACGCGGCAAATGGCGATTTCCGGGCGTGCGACTCTCTCGACAGTACTCAGTATTAAAGGTTGATGTTGTATGAAACTCGTCAGACAAAACAGAAGGGGCTTCACTCTTGCCGAGGCGATGATCGCGATGGTGATACTGGCCGTCGCGACGTCGGCGGTCATATTGCCCTTCTCCACGGCGGGCGCACTTACTCAGGAAAGCGCCAAAAGGACGCTTGCCGCGTCGCTCGCCGCCGATCTGCTCGAGGAGATTCAAAACACGGATTTGGCCATGATAGACATGTTATACGATAACATCTTTGAACCCGCCGGGACGGTCAGAGACGCTAACTTTCAGGTTTTTACCGATCCTGTCTACGGCAGGTTTGCAAGGCTTTCGACATGTTCGGCGGCTGATGTGGGCGGCGAATCGCTGATATGGGCGACTGTGTACATTTACTACAATGATATTGAGATATTTCAGGTCAGCACACTGATAGGGCCTTGATTAGTGAATAGTTAATAGTGAGTAGTGAATAGTGTTGATAGAACGCTCAAAATCTGGTTTGCGGGAAAAAGGCTTTACACTTGCCGAACTGCTTGTTGCGCTTACGGTTTCGAGCATTGTTCTCGGGGCCGTGGGAACCCTTGCCTTTGCAATGGGTACTGCAAACAAAAGCCTTGACGATGCGAGCGAGGCGCAGACCTATAGTCGCTTTTCAACACTTGTGCTGCGAGACACTTTGAGATACGGCAGGCAGGCTTTCAGGACACCAGATGGATACATCGCTATATGGAAAGCAGACGACAAAGACAATCCCAACGGCCGGATAAACGGTTCGGAACTGATCTTCTTCAGGGTCGTCGTCGAGGTTGACGCCCCGGATCTTCAGTTGCATGAATTTGCCTTTAAGGATACCTCAGTCGTTCCTGATCCCAACTTTACAATCGCCCAGATCGAAAACGGAACAGCATATAATGAGCTTGCCCAGTTGGTGCTGACTACTAATGATAAGGATATTGTTGAGGACCGAACGACTCTGAAATTATCTCGCGGGGATCTGAAATCATCTTACTGTTCCGAAGTTACGTTTACCATCCCCCCCCCTCCTGCACCTCCTGCAAACAACAAATATCTGAACCTCACTTATAAATTGACCGAAAACGGTGTGACGACCAAATACCAGGTTAATACCCGGCTGATGTGTTCAGCCGATAATCTGATTGATTATACGGCGGGACAGATCGTTGGAGACGACGATTAGTGATTGTAGATTGTATATTTTATATTGTAGATTGCCGGTGATGGTTTTATGGGAAATATGAACAATAAGAATATGCGATCCGGCGTGGTTCTGCTGGTGGTGCTGTTTGTGTCCATGGTTGTCGCAGTAATATCGTTGGGTATTCTGGCGAGGGCCTCACGACAGATGGCCTGCGGAGATACCGTGGCCGCGCGCCTGAAGCTCGATTATCTTGCCGAATCCGGTCTCGTCCACGCCAAAACACTGCTGCTGAATCCCCAGGAAGTACCGACTTGTCAGGAGGGGTACTGGCAACCCGACCCCAACCTCCCC
>JAGHBX010000452.1 GCA_021160785.1 Planctomycetota bacterium
GCGGCGCTTTGGGTAAGCAACGACGGCGGAAGGTCTTCGACGCCGATCTCGGGTCCCTTGCTCAAGAGGACCGCTCGCTCCATAACGTTTTCCAGTTCCCGCACATTGCCCGGCCAGGCATGCCGCTGCAGATATTCCATCGCTTCTTCGGAAACTCCTGTCTTCTGCTTGCCGTGCGTCATGCTGAAGTACTTAAGAAAATGCTCCGACAGAAGCGGAACATCCCCCACGCGGTCGGCAAGCGGCGGAATGTTAATGGTGACGACATTGATTCGATAATAGAGATCCTCGCGAAACCGCCCGGCGCGCACTTCCTCTGCCAGGTCCGTGTTCGATGCAAGGATCACACGCGTGTCCACCGTGATCGTGCGGTTGCTGCCCACCGGCTCGAACTGTCTGTTCTGCAGCACGCGCAACAGCTTGACCTGCATTGCAGGCGAGGCGCTGCTGATTTCATCCAGGAAAATCGTTCCCCTGTTGGACGCCAGGAACTTGCCATCCTTGTTGCGAACGGCACCGGTAAAAGCTCCTTTGACATGACCGAAAAGTTCGCTCTCCAGCAGCGTTTCCGGAAGCGCGCCGCAACTGACCTCCACGAACGGCTCGTCTTTGCGCCAGGAACGATAATGCACGGCGCGAGCTAACATGCTCTTGCCCGTTCCCGACGGCCCCGTCATCAGTATCGTCGTCTTGCTGTCGGCGACGGCTTCGATCAGATCGAATATCCGGGACATCTTGTAATCGTGGCTGATAACATTCTCGAGACTGTATTTCTCCAGCAGCCGGCTGCGCAGCGTCTCATTCTCGCTCATCAGCGACTGCTGTCGAAGCGATCTTTCCACGCTCAAGAGCAGGTCGTCGTCTATGATCGGTTTGGTCAGGTAGTCATGGGCGCCCATCTTTATCGCTTCGACGGCGCTTTCTATCGTTCCGTATCCGGTTATCACGATAGGGACGGTTTTGGGATAGTTCTTCCTGATGATCGAAAGCAGCTCGAACCCGTCTCCGTCGGGCATGTTGACATCGGTCAACGCCAGCGAAAACGACTGCTTCTGAAGTTCGCCGATCGCCCTTGTAACCGATCTTGCCGGCGTTGTGCGGTATCCTTCGAGGTTGAGAAACTCACACAACGAATCGAGTATGATCCTGTCGTCGTCAACGATAAGAATGTTGGCTTTAGCCATAAATGCCGTCCTCACTCAGGTTGCTGCACAACGGCGCGCGTCAGCGGCAGTTGCACTGTGAAAATGCCCCCTCCTTCGGGCGCGTTTTCGGCGGTAATCCTGCCGCCGTACTTTTCTGCAATATCTTTACAGATTGAAAGCCCCAGCCCGGTCCCTTTGCCGTGGGCCTTGGTCGTGTAGAACGGTTCGAATATCTTCTCAGCTTCCTTAGGATCAAAACCGCACCCGCTGTCACGAAACCGGGCAACAACCGTATCGTCCGGACACGAGATCGTTACCACGAGCTTCCCCTTGCCGTCCATCGCGTCTATGGCGTTCTTGAGCAGATTGCAGAAAATCTGAAACAGGCTCATAACCCTGACAGGCGGAATCACCCGCTCGCAATTGTGTACGATCTGAATATCAACTCCGTCGGCGCCGGAGGCCATCGCCCTTACGGCATCGGCGGCGATCTTGTCAACTGTGGCATATTCGAAAGCCGAATGCGTACTCCGTGAAAACTCCAGCAGTTCGCCGATGATCTGCAGCATTCGCATCAGGCCGCTGCGACTTTGCTGAAGGTATTCCTTGGCCTTGTCATAATCCCCTTTGTCAATAATGCGCGACGCCAGATTAATGTAGCGCAATATCCCGTCCATCGGGTTGTTCAGTTCGTGAGCGACTTTGCCCGCCACCTTGCCGACCGCAGCCAACCGTTCGGTCCGGGCAAGCTGATGCTCGGCATCGACCCTGTCGGTTACGTCTTCGATAATAACCGCACCGCCGATTACTTCGCGACCGCCGACATCTTTCAATGGTGTGCAAACAATGTGAAGCACTTTCTCGGCGCCCTGGCATTGGTACTTGACCGCCCCAAAGTCACCCTTGGTATCGCTTTGGAACACCGACTGCAGAAGTTTCTTCCAGTTGCCCCATATTCTCGCATCGGTTCCCCCGGCTAATGTCTCATCGACATAATCACCTAATGCCACCAGCCTGCCCGCCTCGCCGTTTGCCTGTATAACCCTCAGTTGGCGGTCATAGGCTATGACCCCGATTGATAGTGAGGAGATTATGGACTCCCCAAGACCACCAAAGCCCTGCCGGATTGGTTGGCGGAAATCGGGATTCGGGACCGGAGTATTCAAGGAACCATCGGATTGTTCATCACGTCGTGTCATCACCCGTACATTAAACCAGATTTTGAACAAAAAGTCAAGTTTTATGTTGCAAAAAGACAACATTCGTGTTCATCTTTCTGAATGTTGATTGTTTATCCTTGAGGACACGTAACGCCTTGCGCCAGTAGTGATTAAACCGACAATGTAAGTGTGGGTAAAATGAAGAGGTTTATCGGACTTTGCAGTCCGAATCGATAGATCGAGCTGTATGTTGAAAAAACTCAACGTTTTTCGACCGTTACAACCGAAGAACAGAGAAGAACCGCAAACATGTTAGCTTTGACATCGTAACTACAGCAAAACAATGAGCTTACAAATGTTAAGTTGGGGTATCCCATAACTGGCTTTCTGGTATGAGTTTTGCACAATATGGATTGTTTATTGTGGCCTGGAGCCGGGTGATAACCTTACATGGGCAAGGATGCTTATGGTCAGACAAGAGAATAGAAGGACGTATCAACGCCTGCCGCTTAGACTTACGGTAATTTGTCAGAAGGTGGGCTATGCGTCGGGCGGGATTTACACGGGCAGCACCGTCAATGTCAGCTCAGGGGGAATGTTGCTTGAAATCAACAGCCGCGACCTCCGTGAAGGCGAATTGCTCAGCGTTGATATGCCCGTGCCCCCCACAGAGGGTTTGCTCGAATTTGGGGGCCGATTTGCTGCCTACGCCAGGGTCATCAGGGTGGATTCACGGCTGGACGGCCATGTCAACCTCGACGCCGGGCCTGTCCGGAGAATAGCTCTGGAGTTCTGCCAGTCTCCCAAACTCCGCGTCTGACCGCCAAAGGCCTGTCTCCGGCGGCAGTTTGCAGCGGGCGAGTAGAATACCGGCCCGCCTTGACTTTTTCGATGAATTCGGGTATTATGAAGTGTATGGGGCGTATTTTATTTCTCATTTTAGTTTTAGCAAGCGTTTGTCTTGTCAGCTTTTGCGGATGCCAAAAAGCAGAGCAGTCGCCTGCC
>JAGHBX010000651.1 GCA_021160785.1 Planctomycetota bacterium
ATTCTTTAAGGGTTCTTGTTGGTTACTAACGGAGTATCGTATGGGAAATATTTTAATAGCTTCGGTTGATTACGGGGGATACTTTTCACTGGTAAAACTGGGAGTATTTTTAGTTTTGTTTTTTGGATCGTTCTGGCTGCTCAAATGGGTGAACCAGGACAGCGAGGCAGTGGGCACGGATCAAGGGTTGTGGACAGGGGTGGTTTTTGCCGGTATCGGAGGGGGGGCTTTGATCTGGCTGGTGGTACCTGTTTTCATTATCGGCGTTTTCCTCTATGTATTGGCCGTGGGGGCAAGTTCGTTGGCATACGTAATGCATCGTAACGCAAAGGTGCCCCAATTCGACAAGGTTCTTACTGCCGACCACATCAAGGGATTGTTTCAGAAAGAAGACAAAGAACTCCAGGAGCTGGAGAAGCTCAGTTTTGTAACCGCCAATAACAACGAAGTACCAATACCAGAATCCAAAACAGCAGACTTTTTTGGTTACAAAGCCGCATACGATTTGTTCTATGATGGTATAGAAAAGCGGGCAGAAGTAATTAACCTGGTACCTGCCAAACAGCAGTATGCAGTGATTTACCGGGTGGATGGCGCAAGTATAAAACAGCCGGCTATGGAGAGAGAACAGACAAACTATTTTGTTCATTTTGTCAAGAGCGTGGCGGGTCTGGATACCGGCGAAAAGAGGAAGCCGCAGACGGGTAACTTAGAGATAAACCAGGGCAAGGAATCAACCCAATGGGAGGTAAGCACGGCAGGGTCAACCGCAGGTGAACAGATTAAAATCAGAAAGATACCTAAGAAGAAATTTTTGGATGTCAGTCAGCTCGGTTTTACGGAGAGCCAATTCAAGCAGATTCATCAATTGCAGGATACCGGTAATGGGCTGTACATAGTTTCGGGTCCGAAGAAGAGCGGAACAACTACAACGTTTTATACGCTTCTTACCCAGCACGACGCATTTTTGAACAGTATAAGCACATTGGAAAAAGATCCGCAAACGGATTTGCCAAATATCACTCAGGAAGTTTTCAGTCTCAGCGATACCGGAACCACCACATACGAGAAGAAGCTAAAACAGGTGATTCGAATGGGGCCTGATATCCTCGGAGTGGCCGACTGCGAAAGCAAGGAATCGGCCGAGGATTTGTGCCAGGCTGGTCGTGAGGATGTGTTGATATATGTGACCACTGAAGCGGACAGCGTATTAAAGGCGTTGGCCAAATGGATCAAAATGGTGGGCAACAAAGAGGAGGCGGTCAAGCCTCTGCTGGGAATCAGTAATCAGCGGCTGCTTCGCAAACTTTGTGATGAGTGCAAGCAGGCATATAGTCCCAAGCCGGACCTTCTGCGGAAGTTCAATCTTCCGGCAGAGAAAGCCAAAGTTCTGTATAGGCCGGGGAAGGTTCAGTATGACAAACGAGGCAGAGCTTATACGTGTCCTCACTGTCAGGGAACCGGATACTATGGAAGAATAGGTGTATTCGAGATGATTCTTTTCAACGAAGAGCTGCGCAAAGCAGTCAGCGACGCAAAGTCGCTCTCGGATGTGAACAAGCTTTTCCGGAAAGCGAAGATGAAATATCTTCAGACCCAGGCACTGAGAAAAGTACTTGAAGGAACTACAGCGATAAATGAAATGCTTCGCATGCTTTCAGCCCCCAAAAACGCAAAGAAACATAAAGGCCAACGGAAGACCAGGACTGCTGAACAAGGCTAACCGGAAAGCAGTGGATAACGGAGAAAGAATATGATTTGCAACTTAGCCATAGTGGTGGTGATGATAGGTTTTGCGGTTTATATGATAACCAGCAGCACGTTTGCCAGAGCTTTTGTTTCCATAATTTTTACCATTATTGCTGGTGTGATAGCGATGAATTTTTGCGAGTCGTTGTCCGGCTTACTGATCGGCAGGGAAATCATTCCGGATAAGGCTCTGGCTGCTTCCTTTTTAGTGATATTCGTAGTAGCGATCGCGTTGATGGAGACCGGTATGGGTTATCTTCTTCCGAAATCTCTTGAATTCGGTCATATACCCGAGATGATAGGCAGAGGCGTCTGCGGCCTGGTGATGGGGCTTCTGGCGGCTGGTTTCATATTGATGGCTCTTGTGGTTGCTCCACTGGGCGCAAAATATCCTTACCAGCGATTTGACAGGAATAACCCCCAGATTGATTCGCCCGATAAGCCATTGTTCAATCCCGACGGTTTTGCGGTTGGCTGGATGAAAGTGCTGAGCAATGGCAGTTTGAGCGGCAAGACGAATTTCGCCACGGTTCATGCCGACTTCCTCACACAGATGTATCTCAACCGGCTCGAGAGAAAGGTGCCGCTGATGACCGAAGGCCAGGGTATATCCGTCCCGCGGGAAAAGGGCGTATGGCTGGGGCCGGAAGGGTTGAAGAATCTCGACGACCCCAATCAGAGTGTCAGGGCGTCGAGCGGCGCGAGACTGATGATCGTGAGAATGGGGATAAACTCCAGTGCATGGTCCACTGCAAGCAAATTTACGCTGGGGCAAGTACCGGTAACCTGCACGAACGGCAAGGCGAGAATCATATACCCCGATGGTTTCGTTCATTCGGCAGACAGTGTCAGGATGCCTTCTTTGACCGAGGCGATAAACATCGAAAGAGAAGGACTCAAAGATAACGTCAAGTGGATAGATTTGGTGGTATCAGTGCCGAATGGTTATACGCCCAGGTACGTTGGATTCAAACAGAATAACATTGCGGCCCTGAGTGAGCCGGTTTTGGCTGATGAAGCACCCGGGCTTTCGCCAATTACCGGCGGGGGACAAGCCGATTCCGAACCAAAAGAGAGCGGAGAAAACGGAGAGGAAGAATAGCAGCTTGCGGTTTTGGCCGATTTTTGCTGGAGTTGTGGTGTGGCATAAAAAACAGCTCTCGCCTTATCCCGGAAAGATAGGTCGAGAGCCAACGCCCCAAAGGGCACTTTACTTAAACGGATGTCCTGTTTTGAGAGGGGCCTGACCCGAGGTTCTTATGCGGGCACGGCCAATTCTTCGAGATTCAGTTCCATCAGTTGGTCAAGATAGGCATTGAGGTCCTCTTTAGAAAAACGTGCCAGGAATTCGGCCTTGGCGGTTGTGTTGATTTCCCGAATGCAATCGATGAGTTCTCTCTTGCTCATTTTACCGTTCCTTCCTTTTCGATCACGGATACAGACCAAATTACTCTTCGTTACTCATATAAGAGGTATCGACCGCAGGGTAAAATTTTCTTTAAACCGTACCAGTCGCTTCGGGCGGGAGGACCGATAATTGTCAACACCATATCTGCCAACTGTCGCAGGGGAAATACTACATATTGTTCTATAAAGTTGACCTGCAGGATAGATTATTGGACTGTCCAATAATAACGGACAGAGCAAGCTGTCCGTCCGGGCGGATTTTTTTAATTTTTTTTTTACGTTTACAAAAAAACTGTCGCGAAATAGTGCTTTTAGAGTCCGGGTTTGATAATGGTGCTGCGTAAAGGGGCCTGTGAAGGATGAAGTTAAAAACGATTATCCTGAAAAAAACCTTGTTCAAACCAGCCTGCTTCCTTTAGTATTATTAGTTTCGGGAATCGACGTGAACGGAATTTGGCAACCAACTTTTCGGAGGTTCAAAAGTGGCCAGTACCAACGACATTCGTAATATAGTACTGCTCGGACACGGAGGCAGCGGTAAAACTTCTATTGCTGAAGCTATTTTGCATAAGACGGGGGTAATTAAC
>JAGHBX010000092.1 GCA_021160785.1 Planctomycetota bacterium
CAAAGGGCCGGGGTCGGTGGACCTGAAACCACGCCCGGCGGGATATCACACAACTAACAATTCTAACAGAAAGAAAAAGAACCAAAAAGAAAGAGCTATAATAATATGTTTTATCCCAATAAGAGTAGTATAACCTATGAGATGCCGTTTCGGGGGCCATGCCACCAAAAAAGCTATGGCCCAAATTCAATCTTGATGTTATACTACCGTTTAGGAAACCGCCTGCGGTGGAAGCTATTTTATGCTGGATTCCCACTTTCGCGGGAATGACAAGTGATACGGGAATGACAAGGGCCGGCAAGATGCCGGCGGTACGGTTTAGGGGAATGACAAGTTTTCATTTAAGAGGATATGCTATGAGTAAACGTGTTTTTGATCGCAGGGATTTTTTGAGGTCGGTTGGTTGTGGGGTTGCGGCGATTGCTTTTGGGGGTTGTACTGAGACGTTGGCTGTTAAGCGGGGGAAGGTTAAGCGGCCTAATATCATTCTTATTATGTCGGATGATATGGGTTTTTCGGATATTGGGTGTTATGGTAGTGAGATCGATACTCCGAATCTGAATAAACTGGCCGCCAATGGGTTGCGGTTTACTCAGTTTTATAATACTGCCCGGTGCTGCCCGACTCGTGCTTCGCTTATGAGCGGTCTGTATCAGCATCAGGCCGGGGTCGGGCACATGATGGGGGACCGCGGTTACGAGGGGTATCGCGGCGATCTGAGCAACAGGTGTGTGACGATTGCCGAGGTGCTAAAGACCGCCGGCTATGGTACGTACATGGCGGGCAAGTGGCATTTGACGCCGAATACTCGGCCGGGGACGTCGCAGCACAACTGGCCGCGCCAGCGGGGATTCGACCGATTCTTCGGGACGATTCACGGGGCGGGGAGTTTCTTCGATCCTAATTCTCTGACGTTAGACAATAAGCTGATCGCGCCGTGGAAGGATTTTTATTATACCGACGCCATTACAGATTATGCTTCGAGGTTCATCAAGGAGCACAAAGGGGATAATCCGTTCTTCATGTATGTGGCGTACACCGCGGCGCACTGGCCGATGCACGCCAGGGAAAAGGATATTGCAAAGTACAAGGGCAGGTACAAGGGCGGCTGGGATGCGCTTCGCAAAGAACGATACGAGCGGCTCAAGAAGATGGGATTAGTCGATAGCAAGTGGCCGCTTACGCCGCGCGACCCGGGTGTGCCGGCGTGGGAAGATGAGAAGATGAAGGAGTGGAACGAGCGTCGCATGGAGGTTTATGCGACGATGGTGGATTCGATGGACCAGGGGGTTGGACGGATTGTCAAGACCCTCGAGGAAAAGGGTGAGCTTGACAATACGCTGATATTCTTCCTGCAGGACAACGGCGGCTGTGCCGAGGAGTACGGAAGCCGTGGAGCCGTAAAACCCGATCCTTCCAAGCCTGTGGAACTGAAGCCCATGGGGCCGGATGAACTGCAGCTCAACATGCAGCCTAAGGTGACTCGCGACGGACGGCCCGTGCGGACCGGCGTGGGCGTCATGCCCGGTCCCGCCGATACCTACATTGCCTACGGCAGGGCCTGGGCGAATGCGAGTAACACACCTTTCAGGCTGTATAAGCACTGGGTGCATGAGGGCGGGATCAGTACTCCGCTGATTGTTCACTGGCCGGCGCGAGTGCGGGCTAAGGCTGAGCTTCGCAGCCAGCCGGGTCATCTGATAGATATCATGGCGACGAGTGTGGATGTGGCGGGTGCGGATTATCCGACGGAGTACAAAGGCAATAAGATAATCCCCATGCAGGGCAGGTCTCTTGCGCCGGCATTTGACAATAAACCGATCCGGCGTGATGAAGGACTCTTCTGGGAGCATGAAGGCAACCGGGCGGTGCGTAAAGGCGACTGGAAGCTGGTGTCGCGGTATCCCGGCAAGTGGGAGCTTTATAATATGAAGGCGGATCGCACGGAAATGAACGATCTTTTCGAGAAGCGGCCGGAGATTGCAAAAGAACTCGTGAGATGTATAATGACTGGGCCGGGCGGAGTTTCGTGGTTCCGTGGGACGAATTGACGGGTAGAAAGAAGAAGAAAAATAAGAAAACATAGCAACATTTTTTAGTGATGCCAAGCAAAGTCGTGCTGAAGTTCCGGTATGGTAATGTGGCACGGTCGGCTAAAATGTTAAAGAAAGTAGAGGATATGATGGAAAGACGCGATTTTCTAAAAGGTATCGGCCTTGCGGCCGCTGGTGTATCAATGCCCGGGCTTGTCACTACGGGCAAAGCCGCAGTTGCCGGGGCAAGGGGAAAGAAGCCTAATATCGTTATGATCCTTGTCGATGACCTGGGCTATGGCGACCTTTCAAGCTACGGCGCAAAGGACTTGAAGAGCCCGAACATTGACGGCTTAGTCGCCGCGGGGCTGCGGATAGATAACTTCTATGCCAACTGTCCTGTCTGCTCGCCGACGCGGGCTGCGCTGCTTACGGGCAGATACCCCGACATGGTTGGCGTGCCGGGTGTTATCCGCACGCATATCGAGAACAACTGGGGGTATCTCTCGAAACATGCGGTACTGCTGCCGAAGGTTTTGAACAGGGCCGGGTATCATACGGCCATCGTCGGCAAATGGCACCTCGGACTGGAATCGCCCAACACGCCGAACGATCACGGCTTCGATCATTTTCACGGCTACCTTGGCGACATGATGGACGATTATTACAACCACCGCCGTCACGGCATCAACTACATGCGGCTGGACGATAAGGAAATCGACCCCACGGGTCATGCGACGGATCTTTTCACCAAGTGGTCAATCGATTACATTCGTGATCGGGCAAAGTCCGGGAAGCCGTTCTTTTTGTACCTTCCTTATAACGCCCCTCATGCGCCCATCCAGCCGCCTAAAGAGTGGTTTGAGAAGGTGAAGAAACGTGAAAAAGGGATCAGCGACAAACGTGCAAAGCTGGTCGCGCTTATTGAACATCTGGATGACGGCATCGGCAAGGTGGTGTCGGCGATTAAAGAATCCGGAGTTGCCGACGACACGCTCATTATTTTCACTTCGGACAACGGAGGCCAGGTAAACGTCGGGGCAACCAACGGTGCGCTTCGCGGTGGCAAGCAGGACATGTACGAAGGCGGCATCAAGGAGCCGTTCTGTGCGGTCTGGCCGGGCATGATCAAGGCGGGCGGGCGCGATACGGAGCGCGTGGCGCTGACGATGGACCTCTACCCGACGATCTGCGAAGCTGCGGGTGCGACTTTTGAGCATGAGATCGACGGGCAAAGTATTCTGCCGGCGCTGTTGGGCAAAGAGCAGCCGAAAAAGAATCGTTACCTGTTCTGGGTTCGTCGCGAAGGCGGCGCTTACGGCGGCAGGGCCTACTACGCGGCGCGTTACGGCGACTTCAAACTCGTACAGAACAGCCCGTTCGAGCCGATGGAGCTTTATGATTTGAAAAACGATCCTGGTGAGCAGCAGCCGCTGCCGAGTAATCACAAGATGTACGCCCAACTCTTCGGGGCGCTCAGAAATCATGTCATTAAGGCAGGCGCCGTACCCTGGGAAAAATATCCTGTCCAAATGTAATCCCGATATCCCGAACGGAAAAGGAGCAAGGCATGACAACATGCAATTACAATCGTCGTGATTTTCTTAAAGCTGTCGGATTTGCGGCGGCATCTCTTACGGTTCCGGGTCTGGCTGCGGCGCAGCGGCCGGAGAAGAGGCCGAATTTCGTTATCATCTATGCCGACGACCTTGGTTACGGTGATTTAGGCTGTTTCGGTCATCCGACTATTCGCACTCCAAACCTTGACCGCATGGCGACAGAGGGGGCAAAGCTTACGCAATTCTATTCGGCGGCGAGTATCTGTACGCCGAGCCGGGCGGCCTTGATGACCGGGCGGCTGCCGATTCGAAACGGGATGTGCAGCGACAAACGCGGCGTTCTCTTTCCGGATTCCGGCGGCGGAATCCAGGCGAGCGAAATCACCATTGCCGAAATGTTGCAGAAAACCGGCTATGAATCGGCGTGTGTGGGCAAATGGCACTTAGGTCATCTGCCACAGTTTTTGCCTACGAGCAACGGGTTTGATTACTATTTCGGAATTCCCTACAGCAACGACATGGACCGCGCCAAGGGTGCGCACAGGGACGCCTGCACGAATCCGAAGGTCGAATACTTTAACGTGCCGCTGATGCGCAATAAGAAAATCATCGAAAGACCCACCGACCAGAATACGATCACAAAACGCTATACGGAAGAAGCTGTCCAGTTCATCAAGAAACCGAAGAGAAAGCCGTTCTTTTTGTACCTTGCTCACAGTATGCCGCACGTTCCTTTGTTCGCGTCGGAGGATTTCAAGGACACGAGCCTCCGCGGCATTTATGGTGACGTGGTCACTGAAGTTGACTGGAGTGTGGGGCAGGTGCTCGGCGCCCTGCGCGAGGAGGGATTAGCCGAGAATACACTTGTGATCTTCAGTTCGGACAACGGTCCCTGGCTGGTGTTTAAGGAGCACGGCGGTTCCGCGGGTCTGCTTCGCGACGGCAAGGGAAGCACGTGGGAAGGCGGCATGCGCGAGCCGACCATTGCATGGTGGCCGGGCAGGATAAAAGCCGGTTCGGTAATTACCGACATGACGAGCACGCTGGATATTTTCCCGACATTGGTTGAGTTTGCCGGCACCAGAGTGCTCAGAGACAGGGTCTACGACGGCTACAGTATGGTTGACCTCTTAACGGGCGCCGGCGAGGGCAAACGCGATATCATGTACTACTACCGCGGCACGCAGCTTCGGGCGATTCGCAAGGGGGCGTGGAAGATGCATGTTTACACCAAAACCGAGTATCAGGGCGGGAAGGTAGAGAAGCATGATCCGCCGCTTCTGTTTAATGTCGAGGGCGACCCCTCGGAGAAATACGATGTGGCGGCAAAACACCCCGATGTCATCGAGGATATGAAGAAGGAAATCGAAAAGCACAAGGCGACCGTAAGGCCCGTGCCGTCTCAGTTGGAAATCCCACTCAAGAAGAATTCTTAAGAACACATAAATTCAAGGAGAATGTCAGATGAAATCGCACTCTTTCAATCGTCGTGAGTTCCTGAAAGTCATGGGCATCGGCGCCGCTTCGACTGCTTTGGCCGGATGTACGAGTCTGGCGGGTCCCGCCAAGACCGCGAAGAAGCGCCCCAACATCATTTACATTATGGCCGACGACCACGCCTCACATGCAATTAGCTGCTATGGCAGCAAGATCAACAAGACGCCGAACCTTGACAGGATCGCAAAAGAAGGCGTGCGATTCGACAACTGCTTCTGTACGAATTCGATCTGTGCGCCGTGTCGCGCCGTGGTGCTGACCGGCAAATTCAGCCACATAAACGGCGTGATAGATAACGGCAAGCGTTTCGACGGCGGCCAGCAGACGTTCCCGAAGTTGCTGCAGGAAGCGGGCTATCAAACCGCCATGGTCGGCAAGTGGCACTTAAAGACCGACCCGACCGGCTTTGATTACTGGAACGTTCTGCCGGGGCAGGGCAACTATTACAACCCCGTCATGATCGAAATGGGCGAGAGGAAAAAGTACACCGGTTATGTGACCGATATCATCACGGACCGCTGCCTCGACTGGCTCAAACAACGCGATCCCGACAAGCCGTTTTGCCTGATGTACCAGCACAAGGCCCCGCATCGCAACTGGAAGCCCGGTCCAAAATATCTGACGATGTACGACGATGTCAAGATACCCGAGCCGGCGACGCTTTTTGACGATTACAAGACGCGAAGCGCCGCGGCACACGAGCAGGAAATGACCATCGAACGTTATCTCAATCCAAACGACCTCAAACTGACCAGGCCCAATGGTCTTAATGAAGAACAGCTAAAGGCCTGGAATAAGGCTTATGAGCCGAAGAACAAGGCGTTTAAGGAAGCGAATCTCGAGGGCAAGGATCTGGTCCGCTGGAAATATCAGCGATACATAAAGGACTATCTCCGCTGCATTGCTTCGGTGGATGACAATGTCGGGCGGCTGCTGGATTACCTGGACAAGGAGGGGCTGGCGGATAACACGGTGGTCTTCTACACGTCCGACCAGGGCTTTTACTTAGGCGACCACGGCTGGTTCGACAAGCGGTTCATGTACGAAGAGTCTCTGCGCATGCCTCTGCTTGCGCGTTTCGGCGGCCGTATCAAACCCGGCTCGGTGAACAAGGATATGGTGCAGAATCTCGACTTTGCCCCGACGTTTCTGGATATCGCCGGCGTCGAGATCCCCTCCGATATGCAGGGCAAATCCTTCCGCAGGATTCTCGAAGGCAGGACGCCCAGGAACTGGCGACAGTCCATCTATTACCATTATTACGAATATCCGGCGGTCCACAGTGTAAAACGTCATTACGGCGTGCGGACTCAGCGATACAAACTGATACACTTCTACTATGATATCGACGCATGGGAACTCTACGACATGGAAAAGGATCCCGAAGAACTGAACAACGTCTATGGCAGTCCCGCCTATACGGGCGTCGTCAAGAAACTGAAGGCCGAATTAGCAAAACTTCAGAAGCATTACGGCGATTCCATAGAAGTGTCTTTCAAGATGCGGCCTGTGAGAAAGAAAAAGAACTGAAAGAATGCGATAGCGAAAGGGCGGATATGAGCACTATCGATAACTCCTTATCGAGAAGAGATTTTCTGCACAAAACGGCGATTGCCGGTGTCGCACTGCCGCTGGTTCTGGGATGCGGTCCTGCGTCTGTCGCTATCGGTGAGAAAAAACGCGCCAAAACGCGGAACGTGGTGTTTATCCTGAGCGACGACCATCGTTATGACTTCATGGGCTTCATGAACAAGGTCAAGTTTCTCAAAACGCCGAACATGGACCGCATGGCGAAAGAGGGTGCTCATCTTGAGAATGCATTTGTGACGACATCGCTGTGTTCGCCGAGTCGGGCGTCCATTCTTACGGGACAGTTTTCGCACAGACACGGCGTGGTCGACAACAACAGCCTCGTGGCGGAAGGGACGACGTTTTTCCCGCAGTATCTTCAGAAGATCGGCTATGAGACGGCATTTATGGGCAAGTGGCACATGGGCCAGGCCAGCGACGAACCGAGGAAAGGCTTTGATCGGTGGATAAGTTTCCGGGGTCAGGGCAAGTATTATGACGGGCAATGGAATATCGACGGCAAGAAGGTCCAGACCAAAGGCTATGTGACCGATCTTCTGACCGATTATGCGATCGACTGGATCGAGCAGGAGCGGGACAAGCCGTTTTTTCTGTATCTTTCGCACAAGGCGGTCCATGCGATGTTCGAGCCGGCAAAGAGACACCTTGGTAAATATGAAAACGAGCCGTTGGACTATCCCAAGAGCATGGCGAACACCGAGGCCAACTATAAGGGCAAGCCGCAATGGGTCAAAGAGCAGCGCAACAGTTGGCATGGCGTCGATTATATGTATCACGGCCAGATGGATTTTGACGACTTCTATCGGCGGTATTGCGAGACGCTTCTGGGCGTCGACGAGAGCATCGGCAGAGTGCTTGATTGCCTCAAAAAATCAGGGCTGGGTGAGTCGACACTGGTGCTGTATATGGGCGACAACGGTTTCTGCTTCGGCGAGCACGGGTTGATCGACAAGCGACACATGTACAAGGAATCTTTCCGTGTGCCGTTTCTTGTCTTTTGTCCGGAACTGGTCAAGCCGGGGACGAAGATCAAGCAGATGGTGCAGAATATCGATATTGCGCCGACGATCATGGAAGCGGCCAATCTTGAAAAGCCGGATGACATGGACGGTATGTCGTTTATGCCTCTGCTGCAGGGCAAGGAAGTCAAGTGGCGGGATGCTGTTTTTTACGAATACTACTGGGAGAGGAATTTTCCGCAGACGCCGACGGTGCACGGTGTTCGCACGGACCGCTATAAATACATTCACTACCACGGCATCTGGGATCTGGACGAGTTGTACGATATGCAGAACGATCCGGACGAGATGAATAACCTGATCAACGATCCCAAACACAAAAGAATCGTCGATGAAATGAACACGAAAATGTTCGACTGGCTCGAAGAAACAGGCGGCATGCTGATTCCGCTGAGACGAGACACGAAATGGCGGGCGATAGATCGCAGACCTGTTGAGAAATAACCGGCAATTTTTTAATCGGGTGAATGAATCATGAACAAATCTACACGCAGAGATTTCCTGAAAGGCGTCGGTATCGGGGCTGTTTCGCTGGGCCTGCCTGTCTGGAGTGCGGGGGCCGCCGCCGGGCGAAAGAAGCCGAATGTTTTGTTTATTGCTGTTGACGATCTCAACGACTGGATCGGTTGCCTGGGCGGCCATCCGGATGCCAGGACGCCGAACATTGACCGCCTGGCGAAACGCGGTGTTCTCTTTAGCAATGCTCATTGTGCGGCGCCTGCGTGCAATCCTTCGCGGGCGGCGCTGATGACGGGTGTTCGGCCCTGGACGTCGGGCGTGTATATGAATCCGAACCCGTGGCGGCGGTCGCCGGTGTTGAAGAATGCGGCAGCTTTGCCGCAGCATTTCATGGCGCACGGGTATCGTGCGATGGGCAGCGGCAAGATCTATCACGGGAGCTTTCCGGATCCTGCGTCCTGGGATGAATACTGGCCGTCGCAGACTCAGAACAAGCCGCCGGATCCCCTGCCTGACGGTCGGCCGCTGAATGGGATTCCCAGAACCTCGCATTTTGACTGGGGACCGGTGGATGCCGACAAAACAGAGATGGGCGACTGGAAAGTCGCCGACTGGGTAATCGGCCAACTGAACAAAAAACACGATAAGCCCTTTTTCCTTGCATGTGGAATGTTCCGGCCGCACCTGCCGTGGTATGTGCCGAAGGAATACTTCGATCTTTATCCGCTCGACAAGATTAAATTGCCAACGATAAAGGAAGACGATCTGGATGACGTCCCGCCGATCGGCAGGAAAATGTCCGGCGGGAGGGATCATAGAAACGTCATCAAGTACAACCAGTGGCGAAAGGCGGTCCAGGGGTATCTTGCCTCGATCAGTTTTACCGACGAATGTATCGGCAGGGTCCTGGATGCGTTTGACAAGAGCGCATATACCGACAATACGATCATTGTTTTCTGGGCCGATCACGGCTGGCATCTGGGCGAGAAGCTTCACTGGAGAAAGTTCGCCCTGTGGGAGGAGGCGACGCACAACCCGATGATGTTTGTCGTGCCGGGGTTGACAAAGGCGGGTGGTCGGTGCAGGCGGCCGGTGAATCTGATTGACATTTATCCGACCCTGGTGGATGTTTGCGGGCTGACGCCGAAGGCTGAACTGGAAGGGGTAAGCCTAAAGCCCCTGCTTTTGAATCCGCAGGCTAAATGGGATCGACCCAGCCTGACGACGTATGGCCGGGGCAATCATTCGGTTCGCTCCGAGCGGTGGCGTTATATCCGTTACTCCGACGGCACCGAAGAATTGTACGATCATGACGCCGACGAGATGGAGTGGACCAATCTGGCTTCTGATCCCAAGTATGCCCGTGTCAAGAAGGATTTAGCCAAATGGCTGCCCAAGACCGACGTGCCGGAGATATCCAGAGACAAAGGGAAAAAATCGCAGGTCGATAAGAGTGCGCAGCAGAAGAAGAACGCCAATAAGAAGGTAATATTATAGCCATGTGTGCAAGAAGCAGCATAGCCGCAACCAAAGTAAGGAGTACAAGCACAATGTTAAAGAACAGACGCGGTTTTCTCAAGATGATCGGGGCGACGGCGGCCCTGGCGGTAGTGCCGGGTATTGGGCGGGCGGAGTCGTCGCCAGGGCGTCGGCCGAATATTTTGTGGCTTTCGTGCGAGGATATCAGCCCGCACATCGGCTGTTTCGGCGACCCGCATGCGATTACGCCGAGAATTGACGCGCTCGCCACGGAGGGGGTTCGCTATACCAATACCTTTACCGCGGCCGGTGTGTGTGCGCCGGTGCGGTCGGGGATTATTACGGGGATGCACCACACGACGATCGGGACGCATCATATGCGATGCAAGGCCAAGCTGCCGTCGTTTGTCAAGGCGTTCAGTTGGTACGTTCGCCAGGCGGGCTACTACTGCACGAACAATTCCAAGACGGATTACCAGACGGGCGACATTGTCGATGCGTGGGATGAGTCCAGCAGCAAGGCGCACTGGCGAAATCGCAAGGGCGACGAGCCGTTCTTTGCCGTATTCAATTTCACGGGTTGTCATGAAAGCGGCATTGCCAGCGAGTCGAAATATCGCAGCGTAACCAAAGACCTCACCGCCGCCCAGAGGCAGGACCCAAGCAAGCTGAAACTGCCGCCATACTATCCCGACACGCCGATTGTGCGCGAGGACTGGAAGCGGAATTACGAACTCATCACGGCGATGGACGCCTGGGCGGGCAGGATGATCGACGAGATCCGGCAGGCGGGGCTTTATGACGATACGATCATCTTCTTCTGGTCCGATCACGGCGTGGGACTGCCGCGGGCGAAACGCTGGCTGTACGACTCGGGCACACATATCCCGCTCGTCATCAGGACGCCGGAGAAGTTCCGCACGGCGGGGCAGGGCAAACCCGGCGCGATCGACGACCAACTCGTAAGCTCCATCGACTTCGGCCCGACGGTTATGAACCTTGCCGGCGTCAAGGTCCCCCGGTATATGCAGGGACAGCCCTTCCTTGGGGCAAATCTCCCCGGCCCTCGTGAGTATGTCTACGGCGCACGCGACCGCATGGATGAGCGGTACGACATTATTCGAAGCGTCCGCGACAAGCGCTACCGCTACATCCGCAATTACGAACCGCTCAAGACCTGGTACCAGTACATGAACACGCCCGAAAAAGGCGCGACCATGAAGGAGATTCGACGCGTCGCCGCCACAGGGAAACTTCCGCCCGCGGCGAAGCTCTTTATGGCGTCCGAAAAACCCGTCGAAGAACTCTATGACTTAAAGACCGATCCGCATGAAATCAATAACCTTGCCTCCGATCGCAAGTACAAAAACATCCTCGAAAGGATGCGTAAGGTGCATCTGCAATGGGTTCAGGACACCAAAGACGTTGGGCTTATCCCCGAGCCTGAAATAATGCAGCGCGAACAGAAGTACGGCAGCCGATATGCAATACTGCGCCAGCCTGACGGCGATGAACTGAACAAACGTCTCGGCAGGATCGCCGCCCTTGCCTCGGAGGGAAAATCCGCCCTCGGAGAACTCATCAAGGCTCTCGACGATGAAGATGCCGCCGTTCGCTACTGGGGCGCTACCGGCATAGGCAATATCGGCGTCGGTGCCGCCTCGGCCGCGGAGAAGATAACCGCCGCGCTGAAAGATGAATCAGTCAGCGTCCGCGTTGCGGCGGCAAGGGCGCTTTGCCGGATGGACAGGCCTAAGAAGGCATACGCTGTCCTGGCGGATGCATTGAACAGCGAGTATCAGTGGGGTCGATTGCAGGCGGCGATTGTGCTCGATGAGATGGACGAAATGGCAAGGCCGCTCGAGGATGAATTGAAAAAGGCGTTGAGCAAGCAGCCTAACAAGTATATTACACGTGTGGCCAACCGCGCTCTCAATGAGATTAACGGCACGCACAAGACGGTGCGGTAGGCTCCGGCATATCATGTGGCCGATTAACTGCAAAAGGACTTTAAGGCCTGGGTTATGGAAAACACTGCTTCGAGTACACGGTTTGGTCAAGAAGGTGGCTAAGGAAAATCGGTATATTTTAACGGCCAAAGGGCAAAAGTTCGCCTGCATGTGCTTAGCGTCGATAAACAGAAGAGCGCTATGCTATCTCATAACCGATACGGCCCTCTGAGACGGGCGAAAGGAATCGAATATGGACAAAGTAATCCTGGTCATTGGAATTGTGATCATCCTGTGGGGAATCTGGGTCGTCGTCAAGCCCGGCGTCGTCAAGGCGATTCTAACGCGCATCAAAGGGCCTCTCATTTATGTTCCCGCCCTTCTGCGGATCGCCCTGGGCGTGGTATTTTTGGTCTCGGCCCGGGACTGTAAGCATACATGGGTCATCATGGTCTTTGGAATCATCTTCTTCGCCGCCGGCATCGGTATGTTTATGATCAAGCCGGCTAAGCTGCAGGCCTTCTTCGAGCGATGGGCCAACCGTGCGCCGCTGACAATAAGGGTGCTCGGCATCATCGCCGCGGCTGGCGGCGGAGTCATCGCATACGCAGCATAAACGCTCCCTCTTGCCAACAGTTCTAAGACGACGCGGTTTGCCTACCTGCCGGAATTCCACCTGCGCCACGGATTGCTAAAAGACAGTTTTCTCTTCTTAACAACTATCAGCCCGGCAACAAAGACAATAGCAGCGCCGGTAAGAAACCCGTGCCTCCTGGCAAAGCCCGCAACCGCGCCGCAGGGAGTCAGGATAAACTTCGCGGCGAAACCCTTCGGCTTGGCTTCCTCTGCCGGCGCTTCGCTTCCAGCCTCGTCCGTGCCGCTTGCGGTGGACGGCTGAATCTCTTCATATCCCTGGGCCGGCTTGGTGTCCTCAGCGAGAAGCAATACATCGGCGATATGCATCTTGTCCAGGTCCGCAGCAGGGTCCGGCTCATCGGCGCCCAATCCCAGGCTCATGGCGGGAATCGGATACCCCAGGCCTATTCTTTCTGCAAGTTCCGCTGTCGCTTCCTTCTCGGAGCAGTCCTCGGCCATCGGCTGGGCGCTTTCGGCAAAAATCTCCTGAACAACGCCGGCGTCATCGGCCTTGACGATGCCCTCTACAGCGATTGCCACCGGATCCGCCTCGACTGCCATTTCCACTTCCGCATCGTCGGTTTCAGCCTCAAAATCCTCGCCTGCCACTTCGGGCCCCGGATATGCCGTTTCATCAAGAGCATTTCCAACCGCCTCGGCGACGACCTCGAGATCGGCGACGGCGGCAATGACCGGTTCCGGCCCGGCGGCGACCGGAGGACCATTTACTATAGCCTCCTCACAGCCCCCTGACAGGCAAAGCACCAGGCACAACAGTGCAAGATGCAGCGTTAAAAGTACGGTTTGCGCGAAATGTCTGTTCCTGTCCATAGGAATCTCCTTCAAAATCCATTAACGAGGCTGATCCTGTGGCGTCCGAAGCGAGTACGAAAGCCCCCATTTTTAAGCCGCCCAGCTACACCGCCAAGCAACCTTACGGATATGTTATCGGACAGGCATCGCAAAAACAATTAGTCTTTTTGGAATTTTTCATAGAAAATACCTGCCCGCGCCGGAGCCCTCCGGCCTTCTCTTAGGTATATATACCATCGCCCGGGCAAATTCATGGTTGACATCCTGCGGCATGGCGACATAATACCGTTACATCAACGGATTTTACCTTATAATCTTGTCGCAAATCGGCATCGGTATGAAAGATTCCGGCGGTTTCAAATACTATGGAGAATCCTGTGGCGGCAATAGCGATGGCGTATGACATCAGGGATACCCCAATCGACAACTACACCGAGTTCGTCGCCAGCGTAAACCGCTCGTGATTGCCATTCCCGTTTGTGCGCGGGTAAGCAATCTTGCAACAGTAAAAATCCTACTCGCGAGAACCCCGGCGCACCACAACCCTAAAGGGTATAACACCCCAACCGCCAGGAGTAACAGCTCAAACCTCCACCCATCTCGCTTGCCTCCTCAACCTCGCCCGACATGACAAGCCTTCTTGAAACGGCATCGCGAACCTTTAGTTCACGCGTCGTTCAAACGACGTGTTTACTCATGCCAGTCGATTAAGGAGTTGTCTCCTTGCCTTTAACAGCTTTTTTTGAAGAACGCCTTCTCCACTCTTTTGCATATCCGATTTTCTTAGCACCTGTTATCTTAGCATCCTGAATTTCCCATATGCACCCGTTAAGTAAAACATCAGGAATGCTCGTAACTTCATCATCTGGATCGAATATGACATCCGCACCCATAACAGGTTTCTGTTTAAACTTTTCAGCCTTTTCTTTTGAAAGACGTTTTTTTGCTGCGGCCAAACCGTCGTAAATATAAGAAGGAGGATACGTTCTGGCTTTTGCTTTCTCTAACACTATAACAGCATTTTTGCCCTTTACAATGACATAAGCGGTTAAAATCGGACCCCAATTTTCGTTATTAAAAGTGCCGTAGTAACCACAGATTATAGCGTGCGTCTTTTTCCCCGGAATCCTCTTTGGCCCGAGAAAAAGATGGAACTTACTTTTCGGTGCCGCAGCCAGTCCTTTCCCGGTCAACGTATCTGCTTCGCCTAAAACGTACTTATCAGGCAAAATAGCCTCCGTTGCCAAACGAATAATATCATCTAATGGCTGGTCATCATTATCAAATAACGCAACCTGACTCTTATACCAGATAATAAGGAAATCTTTTTCATTGCGTATTCGAATCTTCCCCTTGCCAAAAACTGATTCCACAATATGAGGTTTATGCTCCCAGTTGCTCAGTTCTACAATTTGAATTTCTTTACTCTCATCTGTTACGGTGTCGTAAGTTTCTCGATTGACTCCATTTCCAAGGTACATTTGCGTGTCACCTTTTGCAAAATACATTTGCATGTCATCTTTTTTCATTTGTCGCTTCTTTGCTTCTGATGCATAAGAATACATAGAGGGTATAAACAAAACGAACAGTAATACAACAAAACATTTGCGGAAAAGACTCTTGTCAAACACAGCTTGCTCCTTAATCTTTTTTTTATTCTCAAGAATTAGCCTATAAAGATCCACCAAAAAGAGGTCCTTGTCGATAAATCACAGGTCCATTTGGGTGAGAACACATATCAGTTTGTGTGCCATGATCAGGTGAACTATTAAATGTTATTTCCCACCAATGCCCTGCACAGTCTGAAGCACCATGAAAATTCCAGGGATCATCGACCGAACTGCTACCAATAGCGTTTATGTAAACCCCATCTATCGTATCTGGATAGCCAGACTCACTTGAATTAATTGTGCTGTCACCATCTGCATCCCCCCAAGTCGTTCTATAGTGAGGAGTTTGCCCCTGAGTAAAAAACCAATGTGAAGTCGTTCCATTCCAGCATAATATCTTCCTTGTAGATGCGCCAATACCCAGAACTCTTAAGCCCTCTGTCATCAAGTCCGCATAAGTTAAGCAATCTCCCTGATTAACAGGTATGTAAGTAAACGGGTCGCTTTTGAAGCCCACACCCACTCTATATCCATACTGGGTATGCCAGGCCTTTACGCCTGACTGAACTTTGCGAGGTATATTATTCGGATCATCAGAAGTGTTGACTACTTCACATCCGTCAGCCCACCCTACACAAGTGTCAAGATTAGTTTCTGTATAAAGAGATTGATCCTCCGGGGGATCAAACTGCGGAGTACCATATACACGAAAAATCTTATGTGGCCCTGAATCGCCCATTGAAATCCAGACACCACTGCCACCAACTACCTTGTATTTCCACGATAATGTCAAGTTGGTAATCCCAATAGAATTTGCTATGTTACCATCTGAAGTATTCTCAACCTCCGGTGATGGCCAGGACAGGAAATTAGCGTCGTCAACATTGAATGTGAATGAGTCTGTGCCCTCAACGTCAACCTCTACTGATGTTACATAAGACAGGGCATTCGAATGCCAGAACTTCACCTCAGTACTTATTGGCTCGTCCATTGTATATGAAGCTGGATCATCTGGACTTGAAACACGCTTCCACACCGGGTCAGAAACAGATCGGATATCATGATCATTGCCTGCAAAACTCACCTCGTCTACTACAGGTACTATCACTTCTATCGTAACCTCCTTTGAACTATTGCCACAGTTCGCAGTCAAAGTCATAGCGCCGGAATTACTAAAAGTAACGTCAATAGTCTCTCCCGTACCGCTAGCAACACCAGACCACGTTGGTTCACCTGATGGCCAATTACCTAAAGGACTATGGGTAGTTTTGAAAGTATATTTTGTGCCTTTCAGAAGGTAAATGGTACTTCCTGTAACATCATCCCAACCTGATCCTGAGTTAATTTGTATCTTATCTACTCCCACAACTACAATTGTTATGCTGTTGCTGTCTGTCCCGCATGTCGCCTCGACAACATAATCTCCCGGGGCGTTGGGATCGTCGGGGTCGGTTGAGAAGGTTGCATACTCACCGGAAGACGACAAAGAACCCGGACCATTGGGATCACCGCCGGGTTGAGATGTTATCTCCCATGTTGGCTCACCACTCGGAAACGAAGCGGTGTTGGGGTCAGGGATGGCCTTCAGATCGACCGTCGCGCCGACACCTACATAGAGTGGGCCACTCTTATTAGGGTCGCCGGGATCGTCCTTGACCACCTTCAGCACGCCGACAGCAGTTACCTCGCAGCTTCCCGGGGCAGACCAGTCGTTTTTGCCGTTGTCAATACATGCACAGGCCGTGATATCATAAACATTGGGATCGCTATATGTCTTGCTGGTTGTCGCGTAACGCACATCATGCGCCGTGGTGGCGCCGGATTCATACGTGCCGTCCCCGTCAAGGTCAAACAGCCACTTGATGTCATTGGGGTCGGGGTCTTCAGACACCGTGCATTTCGCATAGAAATATGCCGTATCGCCAGCCGGAATATCTACAGATACAAGCCCGCCATCCCTTA
>JAGHBX010000169.1 GCA_021160785.1 Planctomycetota bacterium
AACCACAGAAGCGTAAGATTCAGTATCACATTGACAAACACCGCGACCAAAGCCGTCATCGCGGGCGCTTTTGAATCCTGAGTCGAATAGAACGCCCGCGTGGCGATCTGCTGCGAAAAATAGCCGCACAGACCCAACACATAAAACGAAAGCGTCCACGCGGTCAATTGCGTATCGGCGGCGGTAAACTCGCCGTGCTGAAAGACCGCCGATATGAGCGGACGGGCGATCAGCAGAATCCCCACCGTCGCCGGAATCGCCACAAAAACCGCCGCGCCGAATCCGCGAGAGATAGTCTTGCACAACGCCGGATAATCCTTCCGAGCCGCGTCTGCGCTCATGATCGGAAACACAGCCGTCGCCAATGATATACCTAAGACCCCCAACGGGAACTGGTACATTCGCTGGGCATAATAAAGTTTCGAGACGGCGCCCTCCCACACCGGGTATTGAATCTGTCTGCCGAAAAATGCGAAGAACTCGCCCTTTTCGACTGAGCCGGAGAAACACTTGGCAATAATGTCGTCAGCAAGTGTATTCAACTGCGTAACAGTAAGGCCTAATATCATAGGTCCCATCAAGAGCATGATTTTTTTGAAACTTTCGTGATGTACGCTGATACCGCCCCTAAACGAAAAACCGCATGACCGCAGGGCGAATACCTGCAGGGCGACCTGGGCAAGGCCTGCAAGGAGAACGCCGGCGGCGGTGAAGAATACTTTCTGATTGTCTTCCAGGCCCAACACCTTGTCGCCAAGTAAAAGTGTTGAGATTATGAATATGTTCAGCAGAATCGGCGCAGCGGCAGGTGCTGCGAAGTGGCGGTGTGAGTTCAAGACGCCCGCCATGATCGCAACGATACATATCATGATCATATATGGAAGCATAGCCGCCGTCAAAGCAAGCATAAGGCGGTTACTGTCGGTAGTGCTGAAGAACCTGTAATAAAAAAATATCCCCGCTTCGCCTAACACAACTATGGCGGCGAGTATTAAAATCACAAACGACATAACCGTTCTGGCGAGGCAGTCGGCAGAAGCCCTGTCTTCATGCAACTGCTCACTGTAGACAGGTATAAACGAAGCAGATGCCGCCCCCTCACCGAAAAGACGCCTTGTGAGATTGGGCACTTTGAAGGCGATCACCCAGATATCCATCAATCCTTTTGCGCCCAGGAAATACGCAAATGCCATATCCCGCAGCATCCCGAGAATGCGGCTCAAAATCGTAAGGGAAGCAATCTGTCGAAAACCCTTTATCATATCGTCCCGTTCAATACGTATCCTGAGCCGCCACCGCGACAACGCATGCCACCACCTTACCCGCGCCAGCCGCATGAAGCGTCTTTGCGCACTCGTTTAGCGTGGCATGGCTCGTCGTAATATCATCGACAAGACAGATAGTCTTTCCTGAAAAATTATGACCCCGCCGAACGGCAAAAGCGCCGGCGACATTCTTCCTGCGTTTGGCCGGGCTCAGGCTCCACTGTCTCTGCGTATAGCGAATCCGAACGAGGTCCGTACTGATCCGCCCCGCGGGCGCCAATCCCTTGCAGATCAAATGCGACTGATTATACCCGCGCTCCAGACGTCGCCGCCAGTGCAGCGGAACAGGCACAAACAACTCAATCTCCTCGCCGAACGCGCTTCCCTGCAAAGCAGATTCCGCTAACTCCCGCAGCAGGCCGCCTAATTCCGTCCGGTCCTGAAACTTAAACGCCAGGATCAGATTGCGAAGCACACTGTCATAAACACCCGCCCGCGCAATACCGTCAAAATTAACCTTCGCACTCTGGCAGTTCGCACACCGCCCGTCAATTATCGCATACTTGCTCGCATCCTTCCCGCAGCCGGGACAATAGTCGCCCGACGTACACTCCAAAAGCTCATTCCAGCAATCACGACACAACCGACGATCAGTCTCAAGCACACCAGCCCGGCACCAGTCACAAACCGCAGGCCAAAGCAAATGATTAAAACCCTCAAAAGCAGCCCCCCCAAACCGCCGCACCCCGTAAAAAATGTCCCTAAGCGTCATCGCATTCATAGCAAGGCATTATACCGACCAAACCCTCAACACAAAAGAGTGGTTCAGCCCCTATTAAGAAATAAGGGTGCTGGGTGCCTAACTATTTAACATTAAGCGAATGAACCTTGTATCGTACTATACCGAGGCCTAAAGCGTTAAGCTCACAGGAGTTACGGGGAAATTCTCAAAAAAAGTCACCAACTTTATTGGATGAGAGCCGATTTTTTTAAAGTTTTTCTTATTTTACTTGCTTCCGCAGTCCCTTTGGGGTACTATAGTTGCGTCAAAGCTATTGGATGGTGAAGTGTGCTGTTTAGGGGAGACAATAAGGTGTTAAGTACCAAGAGAAAACTATCTTTGTTGGTTTTAGCATTTCTGGCGATTGCGGCATGCAGTGATCAAGTGTTTGCTGCTGAAACGTTTCAGTTTAATGTTATCACGAACAACGATCCATCGGGAGTCGCAGGGCAAGTCGGAAGCGAAGTATTCCTGTTGGAAGTCAGCAAAGTCATCAATCCTGGCGGTGATCCCGAGCAAGCGCTGTTTACCTTCAAAGTGCTGTCCGGCGATTACGCCTACGACGGTTTTTTTATTGATGGTGTATATTTTTATGACGGGGCATTGCTTGGCATTGCCAAGCTTACTGAGGATCCGGCAGAACAGGTGGCTTTCACGGAAGGCGCCACGCCGGGCCACTTGCCCGGCATAGATCTGAAAACTCATAAGTTGGTAACCGGTTATGAGTTGGACGTGCTCGACAGCGCGGATGCAGACGCGAGTGCCGCCGTAAACGGGGTTCAAGCAGGTGAATCGTTAGGTGTCTTGTTTGATCTGCAGCCGGAAAAGACATATGACGATGTCATAGCCGGCATTATCGATGGGAGAATTATAGTTGGCATCAAGGCCCAGGGCTTTGGTCCAGCCGACTACAGTGAGTCGTTTACCACTGTGCCTGTGCCCGCACCAGGTGCTCTTCTGCTTGGCAGTCTTGGTGTGGGTGTTGTCGGGCTGTTGCGTAAACGCAAAGTCCTGTGATACATTTGGGCCGGGGTCGTTTGCAGTCCGGACGGTCTGAGAGGTTCCTATCTATTCCACAGCCAGTTGTCTGCAAAGATGGCCGCATCTTTCAGATCAACCAGTCCAGTCGAATCGAGGTTTGTTATTCCAGCGTCGTCGGCGAGCCAGTGGTCGATCAACTCGGCCAAGTCGCCAAAGTCCACTCGCCCGTTCACATTGAAGTCCGCCTTATTCCCGTTCATTGACGCCTGCCCCGTCGCCCCGTAGGCGCCCATATTGACGCGTCTGCCGTGGGGCCATGTCTCGGCGTCCCAGCCCGCATCAGGATTGCCTGCATCGATACACGGACTCGTTTGATCGTCATTAACCCATATCCCCAAAGCAGGATCCCATCGTCCCCACTCGCTTAGCAGATGAAAATCGGAGTCAGCGATTTTCTCTGCAAAGTCAGGATCGATATCAATATTGGTATCTCCCTGCCAACCCCCTTGAACGTCACTGTAGGCGACGGAAACGGATGATGATGAATTAAAGTCGATCTGTGAATTTGCAGAATCGATGTTGTCCCACAATATGCAGTTTTCCACATGGACCGTGCTTGCCCAGCAATACAGGCCTGCTCCATCACCGGATTCATTGGCGGCAATGGTGCAGTTTATGAGTACCGCTTCGGGACATCTGACGATATCGATGCCGCCGCCCTGGCCGAGACCGTTCGCCTGGTTATGTCTGATGATGCAGTTGCTGATCGTAAAGTTGCTGTTCCACCATTCAATCCCTCCTCCATCGGTGCTTGCGGAGTTTGAAACAATGACACAATCAGAAATGGAAGCGGCACTGTTATACAGGTACATCGCCCCTCCGTACAGCGCAGCGGTGTTCCTGACAAACACACATTTGTCTACAGTGGGGCTGCTGTCGGAACAGTACAGTCCACCGCCGCGTCCGCTATCGCCGTTTGTGATGGTGAGTCCGGCAATGATACATGCCGATGTCTCACCACCGGAGATATCGAAAGCACCTCCCATAAAATTAGGGTCAATAATGGTAGATGCGACAACCGCCGGATCATTGGGATCAATGCTCTGAATCCGAATATCACGCCCCCCGGGACTGAGTTCATAGTTACCCGCACCGGTGTATGTCCCCGGATGGATAAGGACTGTATCGCCTGTCGGCGCAACGTCAATGGCATCCTGTATCCTGATAAACGGATCAGTTACGGACCCGTCGCCCGGTCCGGCTGAAGCGGCATCGACATGAATCACCGCACCAGGAGCCGGACATGACAGGATCAAAGGAATTAACAACGGGAAATAAGCCCTTTTCATCCACCATTCACAAATGTTCATATAAATAAAATGATAACGAATTGCGGACAAAAGTCAAGACTGAAATTAAACAAAGGGGGGTAGTAGGTTAGCTCCTCCTTGTTGCTACTTGCCAAAGGCGCAACCAGTAGCAGCATGGGCAATGTCGCTCTCTGTAACAGCCAAATAGCTGTGTTCTGCCGCCAGTGGTTGGTTGTATTGCCGTTGTATTAATTGAGCACCTTATTATCGTTATATTAGGGCAGGAGGAGCTAACCGTCTACCCCCTTTTAAACAATTGCCGCCGCCGGCCGCCTCATCCGGTTGCAAGCCGCAGGTATTCAATTCGTCCGGCGACATGGCCGAGCATCTCGCTGCCAGCCGGGTCGCAATGCGGCAGATTGTTGCATACTCGGAGGAATTTTGGTAATCTAAGGACTGTGGAAGACACGCTTATCGTTGGATTTTGGGCGCAAAACCGTCCGATTTGAGATTTGGGACAAGACCAATGAAAAGAACACTGTTACTTATAGCTATAGCCGGTATGATTTTGCAGGCCGGCTGTCAAATCGCTCCGCAGGCGCCGAAGCCTCTTATTGGGATTACGAGTGTTTACAGGACCAATAACGCCGATGCTGATGAGGTTGTTTGGTGCAATTTTTCTTATGTTCGGGCGGTTGCCGAAAACGGTGGCGTGCCGGTTGTTCTGCCGACGTTAGCGGGCGCAGAGATAATCCACCGCTACGTGAGCGAGCTTGACGGGCTTGTTCTGGTGGGCGGCGCGGATATCCCGCCGGAGGCTTACGGCGAAAAGCCGCACGAAACCGTCGTTGCGATGGGGCCTGAGCGTTTTCATTTCGAGAGCAAGCTGATTCCGCTGTGGTTGGCGACGGGCAAGCCGACGTTAGGGGTGTGTCTCGGCATGCAGTTTACCAATGTCTCACTCGGCGGCAACCTCATCCAGGACATCCCCTCCCAGGTCGGAACAGAGGTTAATCACCGGGGCAAAGGCGACTATCATGTCGTGAACATCGAGCCGGCAAGCCGCCTTGCAAAGACGTTGGGCACAACACAAGCCAAGGTCTACTCAAACCACCACCAGGCGGTAAAAGATCTTGCAGACGGCTTCAGGATAGTCGCCCGAAGCGCAGACGGTGTACCCGAGGCCATGGAGCGGATCGACGGGCGATTCGGACTGTTTGTGCAGTGGCATCCCGAACTGATGAAAACCGACACCGCCCATCGCGACGCAATCTACGGCGCACTTGTGCAAGCGTGCGCGGGCGCGCAGTGAGATTCCGCGCTCAAACGAGTTTGAGTACGTGTTTAGCCTCCTCAAGGTGGAAACAGGGCATGAAAATTATCGAGAGCATATCGGCGCTTGAGGGCATGGAGCCAGGGTGGGCGCTCACTATCGGCAACTTCGACGGGGTTCATCCGGGTCATCAGGAGATTATCGCCGCGGGTCGGCAGGCGGCTGAGGAACGGGGATTGACGGGTCTTGCGGTGCTGACGTTTGACCCGCATCCGGCGGCTGTTCTGCATCCGGAACGTGCGCCGGGGATACTGACGCCGCTGATGCTGAAACAGCATCTACTGGAAGCGCTTGGTGTGGATTGTCTGATCGTGCTTAAGGATACGGTCGAGCTTTTGAACCTGTCGCCGGCGGATTTTGTGGATAAGTTTTTGATGGCTGCGATTCGTCCGTCGGTTGTCGTCGAGGGTCGCGATTTCAACTTCGGGTACGGGCGAAGCGGCAATGTGGAGGCGCTTGCACAGCTCGGCGCCGAGCGGGGCTTTGAGGTGATCGTGGTGGAGCCGCGACTGGTGGAATTAGTTCAGGGCGGGCGGGTGATATGTTCGAGTTCGCTGGTGCGAATGTGCCTTGCCGAAGGCAGGGTCGCCGAGGCGCGTCAGGCGATGGGGCGGTTTTACCGTCTGATCGGAAAAACGACGCCGGGCAGGGGTATGGGCAGGCAGTTGGGTTTTCCGACCGCCAACATACAACCGTTGGAGCAGATTGTGCCGGCCGAGGGAGTGTACGCCGGATTCGTGGCGACGGGCGAAACGCCGGAAGCGTTGTGCTTGCAGTCGAGCACCAGGCCTGCGGCGCTGAGTATTGGCCGGGCAAAGACCTTTGTCTCGGACCACCCGCTGCTGGTCGAAGCGCATATACTCGAAGAGGAGGTGGAATACCTGGCGGGCAAGTGGTTAGCGATGGATTTTGTGGAAAGACTGCGGCCACAGCAGCGTTTTGAAAAACACGAAGACCTGAAGCAACAAATCGCCCGTGACTGCCGAAAGGCAAGACAGACACTGGACGATATTGACCGGTCACAAAGAGCAAATGATGAGGGGTCGGACAATTCTTATGGGTAAGACAGACACATCCAAAGAGAGCATGGAGGTGCTTGTCGGTTTGTACCGGCAGATGCCGCCCGAGCAGAAACTGCGTCGTGTTTTCGACGCCTATGCAATGGGGCGACGGCTGGCAATGGCGGGGATACGGGATCGGCACCCCGACTGGAACGAGCGCCAGGTGTGGCGCGAATGGGCAAAACGCCACCTCGGTGAAGAACTGTTCGAAAAAGTTTACGGAGCCCAGGATGATGGATGATCCGCGGGATATTTCGGTCCTGAGCCATTTTACCGGCATACTGGAAATGCTGGAAATTTCTTATGCCATTGGCGGCTCGATTGCGAGTTCGGTTTACGGGCAGGTTCGCTTCACGGAGGACGCCGACATCGCCACCGAGCCTTTTGCCGCAAAGGCCGAGGAGTTCTTCGATGTGGTAAAAGAAAACTACTACATCAGCAAGGCCGCCATGGTCGAGGCGATCAAACAGCGGAGCAGTTTTAACGTTATCGACCTGGAAACGGCTTTCAAAATCGACATCTTCATCTGTGGCGAGAGCGAGTATCAAAAGCAACTGCTGCGGCGACGCCGAATGCTCAGGCTGTCCGAGACGCAGAAGAAGGACTTTGCTTTTGTGTCCCCCGAGGACTCGATCCTCCTGAAACTGACCTGGTACATACAGGGTGGATGTACCTCTGAAAAACAGTTGAACGATATTAGAGGCGTTCTGACTGTTCAAAAAGATGCGCTCGATTCCGACTATTTGAAAAAATGGGCGTTTCGGCTGGAAGTAGCCGATGTACTTGACAAATGCCTGACAGAACAGGACTGATCTGTCGGGCCTGCCTGCGGTGAAATATGCAGCGATGGTAACATTTTAGCCCTGTGAAACAAGGCTGTACTGAAGAGACGGTATGGCTGTTGTGAAGGTTGTAAATCACGGGCAAGATGCCCGTGCCACATTTGGCTGAAATGTTACCGGCGATGAAAGAACGCGAAAGGTGAAAATGGTAGCGACGGATGATTTTAAGAAGGCGGTTGGGCTTATTGAGGGTGCGACGGATGTGTTGATTACGGCCCATACGCGGCCGGACGGTGATGCGTGCGGTTCGGTTCGGGCGATGTGCGATGTGCTTCGAGGGCTGGGTAAGAAGGCCCAGCCGATATTCCTGTCGCCGCTGGCGGAGTGGTATGAGTTTCTCTTTGCCGAGAAGGTTCCGATATTGGGCAATGACATTACGACCGAGCAGTTGCACGCCGGGCGGTTCGACGATTGCGATCTGGTCATCATCATCGATACGAACAGCTATATTCAGCTTCCGCAGTTCGACGAGTGGCTCAGGAAGACGCACAAGGAAGTGCTGGTTATCGATCATCATATCACGGCCGACAACCTGGGCGATGTCGAGCTGATCGATACGACGGCGGCGGCGGCGGGAGAAATTGTTCTTGACCTGTTCAAATACACCGGCTGGCCGATCACCGGTGAGGTCGCTGAAGCGCTTTTTGTGGCGCTTTCGACCGACAGCGGGTGGTTCAAGTTCAGCAACGCCGACAGCCGCATCTTCCGCAATGCCGCCGAACTCATCGATGCAGGCGCCCGGCCGGCGGAGATCTATCAAAAGCTCTACCTGAACTTCTCGCCTCATCGAATGAAGCTTCTGGGCCGGATGCTGCAAACCATCGACCTGCACTTCGACAACCGACTCGCCATGCAGCACATTATGCGGTCCGATTTCGACAACACCGGCGCGACGGGGCGCGATACCGAAAACCTCATCGACGAGTGCCAGCGTATCGGGTCGGTGGAAGTTGCCGCGTTATTTGTGGAACTGTCCGACGGCGGCTTTCGATGCTCGCTGCGGAGCAAGGGCGGCATGGACGTTCGGCAAATCGCCCAGAAATTCGGCGGAGGAGGCCACAATAAGGCCTCAGGAGTAATCCTCCCCGGCCCGCTCGACCACGCAAAAAAACTAATAATCGACGAAGTCGCCGCACAACTGGACATATGAGATCGGCGGGCGGTGTTAATTGCAGGAGGAAATTCAGATTTTTGCATTTGAACGCCAAAACTGCTAAGCTGCCCTGGAGAAGCAGGGTTTTACTTATAATCCTGTTGCGGAAACCAACATTTGTCATCCCCGCTTTCGCGGGGATGACATCGGCCGTTTTTTGTTTCCGCAACAGATACTAATTTCGATGATATTTGGG
>JAGHBX010000409.1 GCA_021160785.1 Planctomycetota bacterium
AACCCGTATTGGGCGTCGGAACATCGCATTGACCGCACTCGTTGTTTCCCCATGCCACAATTGAGCTGTCCGCTTTCAAGCCAAGAAAGTGGCTCTGCGCGGTGGCGATTTGAGTGAGATTCGTCAGAGCCTTATCCGGCAGTTTCCTGTCTCCCCAATCCAAAATCGAGCCATCGGTTTTCAGGCCAAGAGAGCACCAACCGTAGGCGGCGATGGCGCTAAAATCCGTATTGGGCAACGGTACATCGCATTGACCGTAATCTCCAAGGCCAGACACTCCTGGTTGTCCCGCTCCCCAGGCCACAATCGAGCCGTCGGCCTTCAAGCCAAGAGAGTGTTCGTAGCCGGCGGCGATGGCCGTAAAGTTCGCATTGGGCAACGGCACATCGCATTGACCATCACTGTTGCTTCCCCATGCCACAATCGAGCCGTCGGTTTTCAGGCCAAGAGAATGATACCTGCCATCGGCGATGCCCACAAAACCCGTATTGGGCAACGGAACAGACGGAACAGTGATGGATCCCCAAGCCACAATAGAACCGTCGCTTTTCAGCCCAAGGGAGCGCTCATCGCTGGCGGCGATGGCCGTAAATCCCGTATTGGGCCACGGAACATCGCATTGATCCTCATGGTTCCATCCCCAAGCCACAATCGAGCCATTGGTTTTCAGACCAAGAGAATGATCCGCGCCGGCCGCGATGGCCACAAAACCCGTATTGGGATCCGGCACATCGCATTGACCAAGCCAGTTTTCTCCCCAAGCCACAATCGAGCCGTCGCTTTTCAGGCCAAGCGAGTGACTTTCACCGGCGGCGATGGCCGTAAATCCCGTATTGGGCCACGGTACATCGCGTTGACCGCTCCCGTTGTTACCCCAAGTCACAATTGAGCCATCGGTTTTCAGGCCAAGAGAGTGAAACGCCCCGGCGGTGATGTGAGTGAGATTCGTCAGCGATTCCTCCGGGAGTTTAATGGAGCCCCAACTGACAATTTCTCCATCGGCATATATCGACCCGCCCGAAACAATCGCCGAAACCAAAACACAAACCAGAACAACTCTGATAAAGATGCGACTCTTGTCTTCTGTCCTTCTCCGCACAGCACTTTCCTCCCGATGAGTAGTTCGTAGTTCGTAGCTCAGAGTTCGTCGACGAACTACATCCCAAATCCACAATCATTATACACCGTCTGCCCCCCAAAGCAAACAAAAACCCACAATAATTGCCCGATGCCCAAAATCACCGCACCAAAATAGTAGAATAAAAACGCAGGCCGCAGGCCTGCCTCCACCCTTCGACATTCGACATTTCTCAGTTCGATATTCTGCGGTTCAATTCCTTCTGTATTCTGTATTCTGTATTCTTCCCCAAAAACCCTCATCCCAGCCGATAAATCCTTGCTTTTCCGCCCAAAATGTGATATAATACCCCCACAGTTAAGGATAAAGCAACACCAAAAACAGGAGGACCAACAAACCATGCCCACAAAACCACCGCATCAAGTTCCAAGCCAGGAATCGCAAAATCAGCATCCCCCCCGATCTGTCGGAACGCAATTATGCGAAACGAACCCAATCTGCCCCCTGCCGCCTTTCCCACGACTCAAAAATGCAAAACGAACCCAATCTTCGCCCATTTCAAGCTCACCACGCTGGCCAAAGGCCAGTCCCGGCGCGCCGGGGAACCCAATTTGCCCCACCGCCACCGTCCCCACGAACCAAAAATACGAAACGAACCCAATCTACCGTACCGCTGGCGTCTCGCCGGCTTTCCTACCCCTTATTTTGCGAAAACGAACCCAATTCCAGCATACCCAGGGTCCCGCCACCCCCTATTTATGCGAAACGAACCCAATTCCAGCCCATATCGAGCCAACCCCGCTGGCCGAAGCCCAGTCAAAGTTTATCCCGGCGCGCCGGGAGCGCGCCGGGAAACCCAATTTCCACCACCAATATACATTCTACAATCCGCTTGCGTCCCGGCGCGCCGGGGTACAATCCCATGGCCCAATTTCCCTCGGTCTCAAATTTCAAATGTCAGATTTCGGATTTCCCCCCACCCCCATTATGCGAAACAAACCCAATATACAATCGACAATCTACAATCCCACCCCCCACCAAACGGCCTAAATGATTGCAGCCGACAAGCGTTTCGGGTAGACTGGGTTCGGAAAAGGACCAATATATTCCACATAGAAAGGGTAGACAATGCACAAGAGAAACCGAGTAGCCATAGTCCTGTATATTCTCGCCGTGTCGCTCATGCCGATCTTGCAGGGGCACGCCGCTACAGATGTCAAAACCACCTCAAAGTGGGACAAGGCCATCGGTGCGTTTGAGACATGGGATGCGAAGAACTCCTTTCCCGCCGATGCCGTGCTCTTTGTCGGCAGTTCCAGCATCAGGATGTGGCGGTCGCAGGAGTCTTTTCCGAATCTGGGTGTGATCAACCGCGGCTTCGGCGGCTCGCAGATTTCCGATGTGAACCAATTCGCCAAGCGCATAGTGCTAAAGTACGCCCCCCGCCTGATCGTCTTTTACGCCGGCGACAATGACATCGCCGCAGGCAAGACCCCCCAGCAGGTGCTAAAAGACTACACCGTCTTTGCCAAAAGCGTCCACAACGCCCTGCCGCGAACGCCGATCATTTACATGTCAATCAAGCCCAGCCGCAGCCGCTGGTCGTTATGGCCTAAGATGGAAAACGCAAACTCGCTCATCCGCCAATTCTGCGTCAAGGATACGCGACTGTTTTTTGTCGACGGCGCCGCCCCGCTCCTGGGCAAAAACGGCGAGCCCGACGACAAGTTCTACCTCGACGACAAACTGCATTTAAGCGCAGACGGCTACAAGGTCTGGACAAACCTGCTCGATCCGATCCGTCTGATCGGCGAGGTGGACCTGGAAACGACCAGCCTGGCGCTCCTGCTGATCAAGAAAGGAATGGGCCCGCACACAGTCTCACAGGAAAGGCTCGACAAGATAACACTCCAGGATAAGACCCGCACGCCGACCGCATCCAAAACGACCCGTTCGACCGCGCGCGCCGACAGCGACTTGTCCTGCGTAGCATCCAAAAACTCCAAGATTTTTCACAAATCCACCTGCCGGTTTGCCGCCGCGATTTCACAAAAGAACAAGCTGACCTTTGCCAGCCCCGCGGCCGCCGCAAAGACGGGCAGGCGACCCTGCAAAACGTGCAATCCCTGACCTGCCGCCGCGGTCAAAACTCCCACTTGTGCGAGTGCTTGATGAAGCGGTTCTGGGCGATCATACCGATCATGGTGGGAACGATCAGCACCACGGGCAGAAACCAGTTGTAATTATAGACGTAGTTTTGGACCCATGTCGGCACTTCCGGGGCCGTCTTATAATACAAATTCAGCAATTGCAGCATGCCGACAACGGTGATGAGGCTGCCGCCCAGGCTCGTAAAGAGCATGACTGAGGCTTTGAGCACAATAAAGGACATCATACCTCCTGCGACAACGCCTACTGCCGCGCCGGCCCAGAGATAGACCTGCGGCAGGTTGAACGCGTACCACAGGCCGCCGGTTACAAGGCCCCCGGCGGCGGCGCCCAGAATGGAGACACACCATTTCATCAGCGGCGCTGATATCCCTGCGAAAATCGCCAGCCCGATTACACCGCCCCAAACCTCACTGCCGGTTTTTGATCCGAGTTTGATACCCAGGTACATGCCGATAAGCCCAAAGCAGATGACCACGAGTATCCTGAAGATTCGCCAGCCGTACAGCAGATAGACAATGCCAAAGGATACGGCGATTACCGCCTGAAGCCAGGTCAGGGCGGTAATCTGCGACCAGATTGCATCAAGGGGTACGACTTGTACGTCCTCAATGACCGTGGTTTCGGCCTGGGCAAGAATTGACATGAAATTCATTATTTACCTCCACTGGTTTCGGATTCGCCCTGAGGCTTCTTCGTTCGACCCGGACACAAAAGCAATTGCACACACGCGCCAAAGGCCACCATTGCAACAACAACAATCCCAAAAAACGCCGGCATCTGATACATACCGGTCAAGGGTCTTGCGCCCTTATACAACAAAACGAGTATCATCCCGACAAAAATCAGCACCGCACCTAACGACGCGCATGTAATCGCGGCGACAAATCGCGGCATCGCACACCCCGTCCCGATAACGATCACCGCCGCCACGCAAGCTATTGCCGGCGTTGCAACCGAGGACTGCTTCACGGATGAAGCGATTGTCGACGTCCAAAACAGCAACTCGCCCTTCAGTTCGACAACGCTTTCCGAGACAGTAAGCATTTTCCTCTGCCCGTCTTCTCCGTAAGGCATGCGATGTGCAGGCGGCTTGAGATCGCCGGCAGCCACAATCGCCGGCATCGTCAGGATGACAAGGGCAGCCACAGCAGCAAACGCCGCCCCGGAAAAAATAACCACCGGCTTATTTACAAAACACCCGATACCCCCGGCGATCAGAGCGGCGGCAATAATGGGCGTCGCGCTGCCGTCACTGAAAATGCAGGCACCTATCAGACCTGCCATCGCACCCATACCCGCGGCGAGGAATTTTAACCACCGCAGCCCGCCCAGCCAGATACACAAGCCCGCCAGGACAACAACTATGCCACCAGGAACGAGCAACTGACTGGCGAAATGCAATGCAGAAATCTCGATATTTTGCAGTGCCTGCGCCATAAGTACTTATCTTTACAGCATTAACATAAATGGCCTCGCAAGGCGACGCACATTGTCTTATCGGCCCGGAAACGACGATTTCGTGAAAAAATGCCACACCCCATACACAGCCCCATGACCCAAACGGCAGTTAAAATGGGCAAGATACGCAGAATTATACAAACAAAAACGCCGAAACAGCGTGGGGACCGATGATACGTTGAAAAGGCCCGAGGACGCCTCTCCAGCAGCCTCAAGCGTGCCGGAGAAGGCTAAACCGGGAACTACTCCCGGGAAGAAGGCATTGCCAGGGGCATGCAGCGTATCAGGCTGGCTTGGGGTAACGGAGATTTTTTTGAAAATGCTCGATAATTTAGTCATTGCATTTTCAATTGCTTCGTGGTAAGACTGACCATGCTCGAAACTGAATACTTGACGATCGCTCTGGCGGAATACAAGTTGTGCTGCAATTTCAGGGTTGACCCTGGAAACATTCGACATACAGCTGTCATGCGTTTCGTTCCGGTAAGCCGCGCAGGCTCGCGGCGCGAGTTATACGAGATAAATGGAATAGGTAATGGATCTGTGTTTGAGACTGCCCGGGTGTAAACGAATGTGTATGTCAGCCATAACACCCAACTCTCAGGAACACCTCTCTATTACCGGATTTGATCTATATAGAGGCGAAACGTGACAGGATTGAACTTGCCGGCACTTAAGATCGGCGACATAAAGGTAGAAATACCCATCATTCAGGGCGGTATGGGGGTTCGTGTTTCAGGCGCAAATCTTGCCTCGGCAGTCGCCAATAACGGCTGCATCGGCGTAATATCGAGTGTCGGGATAGGGCCTTTCGAAGGCTGTTCCAAAGAAGAAGCCGTCAAGGTCTGCGAGATCACTCTCCGGGCCGAGATTCAAAGAGCACGGACGATGACTGACGGCATAATCGGGGTCAACATTATGGTCGCCAGTTCCGATTACCCGGAACTGGTGCGGGCGTCAATCGAAGAAGGGATCGATCTGATAATATCAGGCGCAGGCCTTCCACTTGACTTGCCTAAATATCTCAACGGCGCAAAAACCAAACTCGTGCCTATCGTGTCATCGGGGCGGGCACTGAAAGTTCTATGCAGGAAATGGCAGAAGTCTTATGGATATTTGCCCGATGCCGTCGTTGTTGAAGGCCCCATGGCCGGTGGGCATCTGGGATACCGATACGAGGAGTTGGTCGACGGAACGGCGCCGGCGCTCGAGGATCTGCTGGGCGACGTGATCGAAGTCGCACATTCTTTCGACAAAAGCATACCGGTGATCGCCGCGGGAGGAATTTTCGACGGCGGTGATATTGTCCGTTTTCTCGCGTTGGGGGCGGCGGGCGTCCAGATG
>JAGHBX010000351.1 GCA_021160785.1 Planctomycetota bacterium
CACCGAGTCCCACAAAGACCACTGCATAGCCATAAAGTCATGGATCATATCGGGGTCTTTAACTTTTTGCTTGCCGGATGTATTTGAGGCAAAGGCTTTCTTGCCCAATTCGCGCACAACCCCGGTGAGGCCGGAATAATCGGCGATCTTGCCGGTGGGCGACAGTTGGATTGTAAACGTCCGCCCGGCGAGATGCTCGACGGCATCTTTTGGAGCGGCCCTGGCTGTAAAGGTCTTGCGCGTCACTTTCGCCGATTCGCACTTGCCCTCAATCGTGGTGATGCCGAAGGGATCCACCTCGACAGGTTTGTATGCGATGACAAGTTCAAGCTTCTCCGACATGGCCTGAGGCTTGTTCTTGCCTTTCATCTTCGGGTCGTTGCTCTGGAGTTCGAGTGTGATGTCCCGGTCTGAGATAAGTTTGTACCTCATCGTTGTGTCGGGCTTGAAATCAACGACCAGGAGTTCTCTCCTGCCGCTCTCGTGACATCCCGCCAGAGTACAAAGCGTAACGGTTACACAAAACAGTGTTGCAATCCTGCGCAAGGTTTGAACCTTTCTATTGAATGACATGTTAACGATAAAGTTGACGGCGTCTGAGCCGGTCTTACTCGACTATCTCCATGCTGGTCGACTGGGTCAAACGCATCGTAAGCGTATCCGGCCCTTTGCCGCCGGACCCGCCCCGGGGCTCCTCGGCGGCGAGATACGTCGCAACCAGCTTTTCATTGTATTGGAGGACCTTGCCCGTGCCCAATTCCAGCACCATTTTTCCCGTATAGGTTTCTGTCGCATCGAACATGTTGGCGAAGATACCCATGCCGGCGGCCTGCTTTCCAGCGTCCGGGGCAGGCTCTGCACTTTCGACGGCATTCATCAGGACGGTGGCGACACGATTGCCCTTAGGTCCCTCCACACTTTCCAGCGTATAGGTTTTTTCAAAAGACTTCGGCGTCAGCAGACCCGGCGGTGAACCAACGATCCTGCTCCAGGACGACCCGGCTCTCAAAGTGCTTTTGGCGATATCGGGCAAAGCAAGAATCGAGTGCCGTTTCTTGATTCTGTCGTCGCTGAAAAGAGCCTTGGCTACCTTGCCCTCATAACCGGCGGTGACGGAGTTGCGAGCGTCTCTTGCATCGACAGCTTCGGCAACTCCGGCAGGGGATATCTTAATCGTGTAACTCTGTCCGATAGCCTTGGCAAAGGGCTTGCCTTTGTCGGCCTGGCGGGTGCTGTCAAAGTCAAATTTCACGGTGTCTTTGTCCTTGGCAACATAGGCAATCCCCTTGACGGTCACCGTCGCCAGCGCGGTTCCGTCACTCTGGACCTTGTCGATTTTCTGCTCGAATGTTATATCCACGGTCGTACCGGATTGTTCGTCCTTGATCTTGGGCGGCGTAAGCGAGGGCTGCTCGAAGCGAAAATCCTTTATCATTTGGGTCGAGACCTTGTAGGTCGTCGTGTCCTCGGGTGCGAAATTCAATGTTAGATTGGCCTGTTTGACGCATCCTGTCAAGCATGCCAATAAACACACGGCGATTACGGACAGCCATAGAGGGGTTCTGCCGGACATAATGATCTCCTTATAGAAACACATTTTATTTACTGAACCACAGAGACGGCGACATTGTTGCCACCGAAATCTTCACACTTGGATTTATTATCGAACCAATACTTGCATTGGTTTAGAAAATACACCTGCAAAAAACACTCAAACATTATAATCTTTCGCATGCCTCCTTACAACCCTGGCTGTCCGTGCCGTACCCGGGCAGCTTTTTTGAGCCTTTTTTGCCCACTGGTGCGGACATGGTTGCGATTAATCCCCGTTTTCAGCCGTATTTGCAGCATCTGTCCATTATGCTGTCCGTTGCTGCCGGTGTGCTTTACGCATGCAAAGGCTCTTTGTTTCTTGGCAAGGGGGCACAAAATTGCAATTTTGCGTTTAATGGTTGGCTCGGAAGTGCTATAATACCCCTTTTGGCATTGCTGAGAAGGTGATTTGTTGCCTTTACCGGCTTGGGACTGGAAGGAAAACGTTAGTTTTGGAGTAAAAACATGAGAAGCGACATAGTCAAAGAGGGTTTTCAGCGTGCCCCGCATCGGGCGCTGCTGCGGGCATGCGGTTTAGGGGATGGCGACATAAAGAAGCCGTTTGTTGCGGTAGCCAACAGCTTCTGCGAGATCGTGCCGGGCCATGTGCATCTGGACAAGGTGGCTCGCACCGTCAAGGAAGCTGTGCGCCAGGCGGGCGGTGCACCGTTTGAATTCAACACAATCGCCGTCTGCGACGGTATTGCTATGGGCCATACCGGCATGAAATACTCGTTAGCGTCCCGCGAAATCATCGCTGACGCCGTTGAAACGATGGTTCGTGCCCACTGCTTCGACGCCCTTGTCTGCATCCCCAATTGCGACAAGGTCGTGCCGGGAATGCTCATGGCGGCGATGCGGCTGAATATCCCGACGATTTTTGTCTCAGGCGGCCCGATGAAGGCCGGCAAGACCTCTTCAGGCGAGGTAACGGACCTGATCAGCGTTTTTGAGGGTGTGGCGGCGTTCAACGCGGGCAAGATAAGCGAAGCAGACCTGAAAGAACTGGAATGTTCGGGCTGTCCCGCGGAGGGGAGCTGCTCCGGGATGTTCACCGCCAACAGCATGAACTGCCTGTGTGAGGC
>JAGHBX010000345.1 GCA_021160785.1 Planctomycetota bacterium
CCCGAGGGTCGCGCGCCGGGTGTTCCGGCCCGATGTTCAACGCGACGAAGTTGTGCCACTCATCCTCCACCTCTGGCCCATACGCGATCCCGAACCCCATCCGCCCGAATATCTCGAGCAGTTCGCTTACCGTCTGGCTGATGATATGACTCCTGCCGAAGCGCACCTCCGTGGCGGGCAGCGTAACATCCACAAGCGGTTCGACGCGTACGCCGGCGACTGCGAGCTTTTCCTTAAGCGCATCGTAAACCGCCGCGACCTCGGTCTTGATCTTATTGGCAAGCTGGCCACCCTCGCGTCGCTGTTCGGCGGGCAACTTACCGATCCCGCGCAGCATCTGCGTGATTTTGCCCTTGCTGCCCAGGAATGCAATCCTAAACTCCTCGAGCCGGGCGCTGCTGTCTATCTCCTTGAGGGTCTCCAGGGCCTCCGAGGCGATCTTTTCAAATTTGTCTAACATGGCCGCCCTCATAAAGGGAAATGTCAAAGGGCCGCTTTGGCCTTTTCAACAATCGCGTCGAATGCCGCAGGGTCGGCAATCGCAATCTCGCTGAGCATCTTGCGATTCAGCTCGATCTGCGCCTTCTTGCAGCCGTTGATGAACTGACTGTAGCGGATATCGCGCTCGCCGCAGGCGGCACTGATGCGAATAATCCACAGCCCACGGTAGTCCCTCTTCTTGAGTTTGCGACCGACGCGTGCGTTGACATCGGCGCGGACACGGGCTTCTTTCGCCATGCGAAACTGGCTGCTCGTCTGCCCACGGTAGCCCTTGACCGCCTTGAGAATCCGCTTTTTCGCCTGGCGCCTTGCGGGGCCTTTTCTTACTCTTGGCATATCAGCTTTCCTTTCTTCGAATTGACTATTTACCCCGCTGCGGCAGCTGATGGGAGCCGGGAAGCGGGTAATCGATTTGTCTTACTTGCCAAGCAGGCTCTTGGCGGTCTTGCCGAGCGACCCGCCCAAAATGCTCGAACCCGCGATGCGTCGCCGGCGTTTGGAGTTCTTGGTGCTCATGAGATGGCTTCCAAAGCTCCGTCTGCGTTTGACCTTGCCGGTCCCCGTCAGCTTGACCCGCTTCTTTAAGCCCTTATGTGTCTTCTGCTTAGGCATAGTTTATCCTTCTTGAGCATACATATCGCTAATACATTCAAATTTGAGAATCGCTTACTATATACAATGCCCCCGCATGGGTCAAATGCTTTTTTGCGATTCACGAAAAAAATGTCGATGTGCCGGATTGTGGACCCGGCACGGTGCAATCAGGTCTCTGCGTGAACACCCCGCCCGTCACAACCTCCCGGTCCGTTGTACACCCCCGCCGAAAGCGTATTCGACGGCTATTTCGGCGCCATAACCATCGTCATTCGGCGACCAAGTTTCTTAGGTTCCCGCTCCATTTTCCCCACCTCATTGAGGCTCTCGATAATCTCGTTGAACATCTCGAAGCCGTGGTCAAGGTGCATCATCTCACGTCCGCGGAACATGATGGTAAACTGGACTTTGTGCCCCTTTTCGAGAAATTTGGAGGCGTGATTCACCTTGATATTGCGGTCATGGTCGTCAATTTTCGGCCTGAAGCGGATTTCCTTGAGCGTGACCGAATGCTGCTTCTTGTGGTTCTGCTTCGTCTTCCTCTTCTGTTCATACAGCCACTTGCCGAAATCCATGATCCGGCAGACGGGCGGCTCGGCGTTGGGCGAGACTTCCACCAGGTCCATACTCACCTGGCGTGCCTTCGCCAGTGCCTCATGCGTTTCAATTATACCAAGCTGGTTGTTTGATTCGTCAATCAGCCGAACCGGGCTGACGCGAATTCTGTCATTTACTCTGAATTGCTGCTTACCGATCGCTTATCACCTTGCCTTTCTTAAAAAAAATAATAAATGCCGCACCGCCCAACAGCGACCCGGGCTTTCTACTCAAACGCCAGTTCCAATGATTTATCGTCAATTTTTGCGTGTGCTATAGCAATAAATTGCTCCACACCGACGGAAGTCGTCTCTCTCCGTCCGCGCCACCTGGCGCTGACGGTATCGCTCTCGGATTCTTTCGGACCTACCACAAGCATATACGGGACCTTGTCGGAATGGGTTTTTGCAATTTTTGCCCCTATTTTTTCGCCGCTTACGTCCACGCCGCACCGCAAACCCGCATTTTTGAGCCGTTTGCACACATCCACCGCATAATCGCTGGTTTTCTCGCTGATAGCAAGCACCCGCATCTGCTCGGGCGCAAGCCAGAGCGGCATATTCCCGCCGTAATGCTCGATCAGTATCCCCATAAATCGCTCTAACGACCCTAAGATCGCACGGTGGATCATGACGGGCGTCTTTTCGGTATTATCCTTGTCGCTGTAGACAAGGCCGAAACGCTCGGGCATCGAAAAATCAAGCTGGATAGTTCCCAACTGCCAGGATCGCTTCAGACAGTCTTCAATGTGGAAGTCAATCTTGGGCCCATAGAACGCACCGTCGCCGGGGTTGAGCTGGTAGTCAATTCCCTTCTGCTCTAAAGCATTGGCGAGCGCCTGTGTGGCCACTTCCCATATTTCATCGGAACCTATTCGCTTTTCAGGCTTGGTTGACAACTCAATATGGTAGTCGTCAAAACCAAACGCCTTATACAGTTCCATCACAAGGTCTATCACGCCGACGATCTCGCTTTCGATCTGCTCGGGCGTGCAGAAAATATGTGCATCGTCCTGGGTAAACTGCCTGACGCGAACCAGCCCGTGCATCTGGCCGCTGGGCTCGTATCGATGAACCAGCCCCAACTCGGCCATGCGAATCGGAAACTCGCGATACGAGTGCCTCGTGGACTTGTAGATCAGCAGCCCACCCGGACAGTTCATCGGCTTGATCGCATAGTTGATCCCGTCGACCATCGTGAAGTACATGTTCTCCTTGTAGTTGTCCCAATGCCCGCTGCGGTGCCACAACTCCTCGTTTAGAATGATCGGCGTCTTGACCTCCTCGTAGTCGTACTTGCGGTGCACGCTCCGCCAAAAGTCAATGATCTCGTTCCAGATAATCATGCCCTTGGCATGCAAAAACGCAAAGCCGGGTCCCTCGTCGTGAAAACTGAACAGGTCCATCTGCCTGCCCAAAAGACGATGGTCGCGTTTCTTGGCTTCTTCGAGCAGCCGCAGGTGCTCGTTGAGTTCCTTCTTGTTCCGCCATGCGGTGCCGTAGACACGCTGCAGCATCTTCTGGCTGGCATCGCCGTGCCAGTACGCGCCGGCGACGGACATGACCTTGAACGCTTTGCGGTCAATCCTGCCGGTGCTGGGCACGTGCGGCCCTTTACACAGGTCCTGAAAACCGTTGGCGCCGTGCGAGTAGAAGCTGATGGTTTCGCCGTCAGCCCGCTGGATGTTATCGCTCTTATAGCGATCACCGGCCATTTTTTCGAGCGCTTCGGTACGGCTCATCTCGACTCGCTCAAACGGGGTATCGGCTGCAATGATCTCGCTCATTTTCTGCTCGATACGCTGAAAATCCTCCGGCCGAATCGGCTCATCGAGATCGAGGTCGTAATAGAACCCGTCGCGCACGGCCGGACCGTAAACCAGCTTCGCCTCCGGCCAGAGGCTGCAGATGGCTTCGGCCATGATATGGGCACAACTGTGGCGCAGGATGTCCAGTCCTTCGTCGTCTTTCGATGTGATTATTTCCAGGTTTGCGTCGTCGGTGATCTGCGTCGACAGATCCACCGACTCGCCGTTTAAGCGACCCGCGATGGCAGCCTTTGCAAGCCCCGGGCCGATCTGCTCGGCAATGTCTCTTACCGTTGCCCTTTCGGCAGCCTCAAGAACGCTGCCGTCAGGAAGTTGAACTTTACTCATTTATCATTCCAGACAATATCAAAGAAACCTACGCCATTAATTATAAGACCCTTTCACAGAATGTCAAGCCACCAAATCCAATATTTCGCGCGGCGAATCAATGATTATATGGGCGCCGGCGGCTTTGAGTTCGTCCCTTCCGCGAAAACCCCACGCCGCCCCGATCGAGCGTATCCCGGCGGCTAAGGCAGTCTTGATATCCACAGCACTGTCACCGACAAAGACAAGATCGTCCGATGTAAGTCCCATCGACTCGACAATCCCCAGCGTCGTGCCGGGATCGGGCTTTATCAGCCGGTCCTGGGCCGCTCCGATGACAGATTCAAATGCGCCGGTCCCGAAAAAGTGCTCGACGATCCGCCCGGCGACAACCTGATCCTTATTCGTCAGCACCGCCAATCGGATGCCCTTTTGGCGCAGTTGCGTTACAGTCTCGCCCATGCCGTCGTATAACCTGCTGTACTTAAAGCAGTTATCGCGATAGTACTCTCTGGTCAAAGCCAAAAGCTTTTCAGCGAGGTCCTGCCGGTCAGCCGGCAGCGCCCGCTCGGCAAACCGTTTCGCCCCGTTGCCGATCATCATTTTGCACGCCTGCGCACTGTGCTCCGGCAGCGAAAAATGCCCCAGGGCGGCATTGATCGCGGCTGTCAAGTCCTCTAAAGTATTGACCAGGGTCCCATCCAGATCAAATATCACCGCTCGATTGGGCATATATAACCTCTTGTCCTATAGAAACTTACGTATAATAGCCCGCCCATTGTCAAAGTCAAGACCCCATTTTACAAATTTTACCGATTCTTCTGGCGTATTTCTTGCCAAATCCCACCTTGCCGGATATAATAGTTGTAGCGATTATGCGTCTTTTGGAAGGAGCAAAGGAATGAATGCAAACCTGGTCCTTTTGAAAAACAACGGCACGACAAAGACTTTCCCGCTGCCGGGCAGCGTGACCGTGGTCGGAAGACAGCAGGAATGCGATCTCTGCATTCCGCTGATGGTGGTATCGAGAAAGCACTGTGAGATTAACCATGACGGCGGCGTCCTTCGCGTTCGCGATCTCGGCTCGCGAAATGGCACGCTGGTCAACGGCAAAAAGATTGCCGACGCCGTGCTCAATGCTGGCGACACTCTGCATATCGGCCCGGTCTCGTTTGCTATCCAGTTTGACGGCGTCCCGGCGGAACCCATCGGGCCGGAGTCGGCGTCGTCGGTCCCTGCAACCGGCTCGCCCGAACCCGAATATCACCCCGGCGACGGTATAGGCGACCTGGACGAAACTAACGATCTTGGCGCCGTTGAAGATGTCGGCACGGTCGAGGATGACGATATCCTTGAGATCATGGAGGCCGTTGCAGAAAACGGCGACGAGGACGAAGCGCCCTCATGAGCGGGATAGGCGAGGCGGAACAGTATCTTCTCAAACAGATTCGCCGCGGCGACGAGCAGGCGTGGGAGAGATTCGTCAAGCGGTATCGCGGCAGGCTGTTAAGCTTTGCGCAGGTGAAGCTTCGCCAGCGTGCCGACGCCGAGGACCTCGTTCAGGATACGTTCGTGGCGTTTGTGGCGGGGCTTGTCAACTGTCGTGGCGAGTCGAGTCTGGAGACTTATCTTTTTACGATTCTTCGACACAAGATCATCAATCTGTACCGCAGTGCGCATACGCGGCGCACCTGTCTGATTCAGGATGTGTACAAATCGCTGCGGACCGACGACGGCGGTTCGGATGTGTATGAGTATTTGGCCTCGGATGAGGCGACGGCCAGCGTCTACGCGCGGCGCGACGAGCGGAGCGACCTTCTTCGTCAGTCGCTTGCCGAGGCGTTGGGCTCGCTGGTGGACGGATATAAGAAGGACCCCAACTTCCGAGACCTGGAAATTGTCGAGTTGCTCTTCTATTGCCAGCTTGCAAACCGCGACATTGCAAAGATCATCGACGTCAACGATAAGAACATTGCGGTGATCAAGCATCGCTGTATCAAGCAGGTCCGCAAGCATGTTGCCCGATGCAGTGATTTATCGGGATCGGACGACGAGCATTTCGAGGATTTGCTGACGCAGGTGTGGGAGGCGGGTCGGCTTAGCTGTCCGAAGCGCAGCACCATCGGCGCTTATCTGCTCGAGACGCTGGATGAGGGCTGGTATGATTACGTCGATTTTCACATCAATACGTTGGGCTGTCAGTTTTGCCGCGCGAACCTGGATGACCTGAAACGTCAGACCACCGAAGACGAATCGCAGCGTATCCAGGCCCGTATTATGGAGTCGACGGTGGGCTTTCTCCACAAGCCCCGATGAAATTTGTGTATAGAGGATTTACGGTTACAGGTGTTTTATGCGGTTTGAAAGGGGAGCAACCATGAGGAAGAGCCGTTTATTGGGTCTTGCGGTTCTGTTCATTGCGGGGTGGTTGTCAGTTGTTCCATGCTCGGCTGTTCGATTTGCGCAGGCCGACGACGAAGCTGCCGCGTCGCTGCCGAAAACCACGGGGAAATTAGGCGACCCCGCCAGGTTGATGTTCTACGGCAACGAGACCTTTTCCTCCGACCAGATCCTCGACGGCCTTTTGATGAATCCTGAGTTTCTCATGAGTTCGCATCCGGTTGCGCCCTTTGCCGAATATCTGGAGGTTATCAAGGCCAAGGTCAAGTCGGGTTATCGCAGCACCGGTTTTGCCGACGCCGGCGTGCTTGTCAGGTATGACGAATTTGCCGGCAGGATTCTTGTCAGAATAAAAGAAGGCCCGCGCTGCAGCAACGCCGATATCTCTGTCGAAGGAGCGTCGGAACCTGTCAAGGAAGCGATCATCAAGGGCCTGACAAAAGAAAGCAAGAAAGTCTCGACGAATCCAGACATACAGGCACAAATGGCGGTTCCTGACAAGCCGCTGTGGGATTATGGAGAGCCCACCGATTTTAGTCAGCTCCACCTGAAAAACTTGAAACGTAAGATCAGGATTATTCTGTCGGAAGAGGGGTATTTTTTTCCGTGGGTGGATGTTGAAGTTGTTGCTGGGGAGTGCAAGAAAACCGCCCGCCTTGTTGTGAAGGTACAGGATTTGGGGCCGCGCGGGGTTGTCGATGAAATCACAATTGAGGGCAATACGAAGAACACTCGCCAGGAGATCCTCGATTACCTTGGCCTGAAGCCCGGGATGAATTTTGACAGTAAAGTGGTTGCACGCACTGAGCGTTTACTGCGCGACAGTGCTCGATTCCTGCATTATAAAATCAGTCCCCACCCTGAGTTTTCCAAAGAATCGAAACTCAAGCTGTATATTGAAGTCAAGGAATTTGAAGATGCGCCGCCGCTGGGCGAGGAGTGTTCCAGACTGCAGAAGACGATGTTGGGGTTATGCGACTACCTGTCGACATGGCAGGATAGCGGCGACGACATTGTCGTTACATATCGCAGCGACACTCTGCAGTCGCAGAAGGTGGGCAGGGTCGAAATGGTGATTTCTCCGAAGAAGGGTATTTTGCTGATGGCATGGCAGGATGCTCAGGATGCCGATGCGGCGTTTCTGGGCGCGGTTCTTGTCGGAGGCGATGAAGTCGGTGTCTACTCGCCAAAACACGGGGGAAAAATCGCTTTTTCCGGCTTCCCGAAAACAATCCAGTTCTCTTTTGGGATGCAATACGACCCGGATGAGAATGCGGAGAAACCGTTTTCGGTTTTACTGAAGGGCGGAATTACTTCCGAACTGTCAGATGTGCCTTATCGACTCGACGTGGATCTTAGACCGGTCTTCTTCATGCGCGAGGCCCATTTCTATGAATCCGGCGAGAGAGGATATTCCTTTTCGTACAAAGACGACGTGCTGAATTGCCGCAACGAGGATTTTCAGATGAAAATTGACGCGGCGACATCCAGACCGATCGAGATGCAGATTGAAACGAGCAAGGGCGATTTTGTGATAACGACCGATGCGTGTGCATTTGACAAGGGTGTGGCGGCGATAGACAAGGCGTCGTGTAAGTATGTCAATGTACTCGACGATGAAAAGCCCTTCGTTTCCATGTTGTCCCTTATGACTGAGCAGTACGTTGCCAACAAGATCGAGCGGTCGCCGTCCGAATCGGACTCATGCAGGCAGGGCCCCTCGCCTCAGCAAGTTGCAGAGGTGGTGCGCAAGATCATTCCACCTTCTCTGGGCGAGATATTCAGCGGGAAGGAATACGAACATGACGATACTTTTTCCGTACCGTTCGACCTTATGTCGGGCGGAAATAATCCGATGAGCAACATGGTGGCGGGGTTTGCGGCGGTGGCGTTTCGGTTCACCAACGATTTCTTTGCACAGGGTTCCTGGCCGTGGACGCTTTCGCGGGAGACGGTCTTTATTCTCGGCGGCATGGGCAAGTACAGCCTTGCCGAACTCGGCAAAATCTACGAATCCGAAGAAACGGGTCCATTGGGGTATCTGACGTCGGCGAAGGTCCTGTCGCAAATTAGCCCGCGCTTTGGGGGCGCGTTTGCGTCCAAGGGGCTAAGCAGAATGTCCGTGGAGGCGTTCCGCAAGGATGTTCGCGTATTGCTGGAAGGCGACTCGAAATTAGCCCGCTGCCTGATCGAAACCGCCGAAGCGCTAATGGGGCTTGACGACGCCGAATGTGATGCGCTGCTGCTGGTTTTCGACGACGAACAGGCGAAAGTCATCGGCCGGTCGATCGATATACTCCGAAAAGACAAATCCACTCCCGTCAAGGAAGCGATTCCGGCTGCATGTGATGAGTTGTGGCGGGAGTTTTTGAAGGAAGAAGTCGAAGCGGCCCTTCGCAAACTTGCCACGCAGTATTCGGCTATGAACAACCCTAATTAGTGACCTTAAGGAAGGGACAAAGATGAACCGACGAGAATTTCTTCGTGTCTCGACAGTCGGCATGAGCACGATTGCCATGGGCTCTTTGCTGTCGGCGGCATCCGGACGGAGCAGGAAAACGAATATCATCCTTATCATGGCCGATGACCTCGGCTACGAGTGCCTGAGTTGCTACGGCAGCAAGGACTACCGGACGCCGAATCTTGACAAACTAGCCGAAACCGGCATACGCTTTGAACACTGCTATTCGCAGCCTTTGTGCACTCCTTCTCGCGCCCAGATCATGACGGGGCGGTACAACCAGCGTAATTACGAAGGCTTCGGGTACCTGAATCCCAAAGAAGCGACCTTTGCCAATCGGCTTAAAGAGGCCGGCTACAGCACCTGCATCGCCGGCAAGTGGCAGCTTTGCGGTGACGGCGAAACGGTGCGCAACTTCGGCTTCGACGAACACTGCCTGTGGAATATGCTGGTCTACAAGGCCCAGTCTCGCGATGCAAACTCGCCGAAGAACGCGCGGAATCGCTACTGGGCGCCCGTGCTTTACAGCAACGGCAAATGGACCGAGTACGGTTCGGATGTGTATGGGCCGGATGTATGCTGCGATTTTATCTGTTCGTTTATAGATCGGCACAAGGACAAACCGTGGCTGGTTTATTACCCGATGATCCTGCCGCACAGTCCTTTTCCGCCCACGCCCGACAGCCGCGACCGCAACAGTAAGAACAAGAAACGCAACTTTGGCGACATGGTTGAGTACATCGACAAGATCGTCGGCAGGCTCCTGGGATGTCTTGAAAAAGGCGGTTTACGCGACGACACTGTCTTGCTCTTTACCGGGGATAATGGAACGCACGTGTCGATCACGACGAATACAACCAGCGGTGCGATAAAGGGCGGCAAGTCGTACATGACCGATGCCGGCACCCGTGTGCCGTTTATCGCCGCCGGGCGGGGGGTGTCGCCTAATGGAAAAGTCTGTGATGATCTGATCGATTTTTCGGACTTCATGCCCACTCTTTGCGAAATCGCCGGCGCTGAATTGCCGACCGACAGGGTTATCGACGGGCGGTCTTTTCTTCCACGGCTTATGGGCAAAAAGGCAAATCGGCGCGAGTGGATATTCTGTCACTACTGGGGATACGGCCGCAACAAAGCGCAGACGAAAGAATTTGTCAGGGACAAACGGTGGAAACTCTACGACGACGGGCGGCTGTATGACCTGAGCCGCGATGTCCTGGAAAAATCTCCACTCAAAGAAGCGGATGCAGAAGCAATTGCAGCAAAGAAACGCCTCCAAAAGGCCTTCGCCGAGGTCAGATTGCGGCAGTAGCGGGGCTCTTCACCCGTATTGCTTATTCAAATCAAGCTCTCGCTGCACCCATTCTATTTGCGGAGTCAGCGTTTTTGCCAGATTGCCTTTATGGTCTGTTCCTGGTTGAAGCCTGTCGGTACGGCGTCGCTTTTTGTGTTTGCCCAGTACCAGTGGACATCGCCCACAGGTGCGGCCAGGGTGCGGGAGCCGGGCATCTGGAGGTAGCCGTTCGGGTCGTGCCGGCGAACCCAGTCCCATGCGTACCGCAGCCATGTGTTTCGGTATTCTTCGGATTGGTGGGCGAACCAGCAGATTTCGTCGTAGCCCCATATCCAGTGTGCGCCGATGTTTTGTCCTTCTTTGCCGCTCCTGCCGAAATTGTCAAGCTCGACAATGAAGGGCAGGCTCTCGCATCGCCAGCCGGACGGCGTGACGCCGCCTTTGCTCCTGCCGAATATACTGTCGAGATAGCCCATCTTGAGGAAGCCGTGCTGGGGCTTATCGGTGGATTCTTCTATGCGGAGCGGAAAGGAGTGGAAGTCGAACAGTAGCTGCCCATCGCAGACGATGCCGCCGCTGGGAACGTGGGCGTCGCAGATGAGCATGCCGCGGCGGGCGTGCTGACGTGCATACTTGCGCACGCGAGCGAGCATGTCGCGCCAATGAACGTGCTCGGGGTCGCGGTCGTCCATGATCTCGACCTGCCCGAAGTGAATGGCCTCGATGCCGATATCGATGTAGCGAACAGCTAAATACACAAACCACATTCGCGTTTCGAGTTGACTCATGTCGGGCACGGATGCTCCTTTTCGCCAGTGGTTGACGCGTCGGCCGTCGGGATAGAGCATGGCTTCATAACGGAAATTCCGCTTCTCGGGTTCGAGGCCGAACTCTTTGAAGATGCTTTCGGGGATGGGGACTTGACTCACTTGATCGCTTACGATCTCAAAGGCCGCCGCCTGCAGAATCATGTCGCCGTCGGCCCGGTGGAATCGTGCAGCAATCGGTTTTGCCGTTTGAAGCAGTCGCTCCAGCGCCGCCTCGCCGCCCCAGCGATAGATCGCTCTGCCGATGAATTTAGCGCCCGTGCTTTTGAGCATGCGGATATTGTCGTCGACATCGCCATTGCCGTGCAGGACCTCGGCCATGGTGATCGAGCGGGACAAATAGTTTTCTAACACCGGCCGGGATATGCCGCCATCGAAATCATAATTCCGATCCGCCCAAACACCTGCCGCGCCCAGCAGCAGGGCCGGCACGACCACCATAAGCTTTACCTGATTACAGTCTCTCATCTTTGTTCCTCAAAATAATCTCTGGTTGCGCGCATTATCTTCTTCGCCGGCATTGGCCTCAGACGAATCATCGATATCCGGTTCAATGAATCGTTTCGCTTCCTCGACCATATACATTGAACGACAGTTGGGGCAATAAAGATACCACTCGTAGTAATAGGC
>JAGHBX010000630.1 GCA_021160785.1 Planctomycetota bacterium
AAAATAGGTACATATTAACGGCTAAAGGGCAAAAGTTCGTCGGTGCGTTAATGTCGGCCTCAGCCGTTGATATTAAAGGACTTACAAACATTGCTGCATGAAAAACGCGCAAAAAAACAAGAAGTTGAAAGATTGTAGTACGAATTATTACTGATTTAATGGCCGCGAAGAGGCCTGGAGTGCATATCAAACCTTGGGCCCGTTTTCGGCCCGTCTGCACGCATTGTAATACCGCCCGGTCCGAAATTTTGGTGTTGCCAGAACACCCTGATAACATTAGTATTGCCCCAATAATTGACAATGGCACCATTTTTTCAGGTACTGACTGTATGAACGAGTGGGAATTTACAGCAGATGTGGCAAGTTGGATCAACGAGTTGCTTCAAAAGGACCGCAACCTTCCATTTTCACGCGCAAAATGTGAACAACGCGGCAAGGGCTCTCTTAAACGTCGAGACCTCACATTGCTTGACAAGAGTCAACGCGTTGTACTGACGGGTGAAGTAAAGCTTCCCTACCGTAAGGACGGCGGCAGCCCCTACAATTCCAGTGTTGTCAATGATGCACGACGCAAGGCCGCAAGAGCCAAGGCGCCCTTCTTCTTCACGTGGAACGTCAACGAGTGCGTTCTCTGGGAGACAGTCCCACCAAGAACTTCCTGGAAAGACCAAAACTATAAATCCTGGGATGTAACGAGCGTTCATAAAGAAAGCCACATGCTCCTGCCCATGACCCTCCATGCCATTCAGATATGGCTACCCACCTTTCTTAACGACCTTGCTCAGATTCTCCACGGCACCACTGAAATCGGCCGGAAGTCACCGGATGAGAAGTTCATAGAGGCCCTTGAATCATCCCTGCAGTTGCCAATTCTCTTGACCATCGAAGAACTTGTCAACCGTTATAAGAAATCTCGTCTCCGAACCGAACTCGATAAGTGGATGCGAGACGAACAAGGCTGGATCATCTACGATGACCCTGAGGGCATTCGCGACAACCTGGAGCGTACCGCCAAATTCACATGCTACGCCATGGTGAACAAGCTTGTCTTCTATGAAGCCCTGCTAAAACGTTTCGGTGTCAAGATGCAAAAGCTCGCAGTGCCGGACCATATCTCCACCGGAGATGCATTGCGTTTGCATCTTGAGGGTTACTTCGCAGAAGCAAGAGTTATTACCGGGGATTACGAAACGGTATTTGGAGAGGACCATACATCCATAGGGAACCGCATTCCTTTTTATTCTGACCATGCGGTTGCCCACTGGCGGGCCTTGATAGATCAGATTCATAAATTCGACTTCTCCAAACTGGACTATGAAGTAATAGGCAGTATCTTCGAACACCTGATTTCCCCGGAAGAGCGGCACAAGTTTGGCCAGTTCTACACCAGTGTCGAAGTTGTTGATCTCATCAATAGCTTCTGCATTCGTGATGGCCACGAAAAAGTCATGGACCCTGCCTGCGGCGGCGGCACTTTCCTCGTTCGCGCCTATGCACGTAAACGCGAGCTTGCCCCAACTGAAAAACATGGCAAGCGTCTCTCCGATTTATTTGGCGTCGATATCTCCCAGTTTGCCACACATTTGACTACTATCAACCTTGCCACCCGCGATCTCATCGACGACGAGAACTACCCCCAGATCGCGAGAAGCGACTTCTTCGACATCGAAGTCAAGAAGCCGTTTCTTTCACTGCCCACACATGTCAAGGCCAGGGGCCTGGGAAAGATACAACACAGAAAGGTTGAAATCCCACAACTCGACGCAGTGGTCGGCAATCCCCCGTATATCCGCCAGGAGGATATACCAAAGAGCAAGTCAAAGAAACGCGTCAAGCACGGTACGAAAGAGTACTATCAGCAACTAATCAAGAGGGAGAGTGGCACCAGCTTTTCAGGGCGAAGCGATATACACTGTTACTTCTGGCCTCATGCAACATCCTTTCTCAAGGACGGTGGTTCCTTGTCACTGGTTACCTCCAGTCAATGGCTTGACGTGGAGTACGGCTTTAAGCTCCAGGACTGGATGCTTCAACACTTCCAGATTCTGGCCGTTTTTGAAAGTATTGATGAGCCATGGTTTGTTGGCGCACGGGTAGCGACAACAGTGACCATTCTGCGCCGGCAGAAGGACACGTCAAAACGTATGAACAACACCGTTCGGTTTGTCCAGCTTCGTCGGCCCGTGAAAGAACTTCTCGGCCACGATGGTACTACCGCAGGCGCTGTTAGGGCTGCGGACACGTTTAGAGACGAAATCCTTGGGTTGAAGGGCAACACTGTCAATGACCGCTATCGCGCTAGAGTCATCCGGCAAGGCGACTTGTGGAATAACGGTGTCGAACTCGGCGTCATGATGGGCAAGTCCAGTGAGCCCCCTTCAACTGATCCCAGCGAACAGTCGGGACACTACTATGGCGGAAAATGGGGCGTCTATCTCCGAGCCCCTGATCTGTGGTTTGATTTACTGGACGCTTACGGCTCACGTTTTGCGCCCTTGGGTGATCTTGCCGACGTCCGCTTTGGTGTCAAGAGCGGCAAAGACTGTTTCTTCTTCCCGAAGGACTGTAGTCAAGCTTGTCTGGATGCCCACCAATCCGCCACGGACTTTCGGAAAGAATACGGTGTGCCCCGCAAAGATGTACAGTCCGGGAAGGTCAAACTGGTCCTGTGCGGTGAAGGTCGCGGAGAAGTCCGTCCTATTGAAGCGGAGTATCTCGAACCTGAAGTTCACAGTCTCATGGAAATAGACGGCTTTACTGTTACCTCTGAAAATTGCCGGCGAATGATCCTTCTAATTGACAAACCGAAAAGCAAACTCAAGGGTACGCATGTTCTTAGATATATTGCCTGGGGAGAAAAACAGGGCTACCATAAGGGGGCAACATGCGCTGCACGCGTTACATCAGAGCGTCAATGGTATGATCTTACTGGACATACCCGCGGACGATTATTCTGGCCAAAGGCTCAACAATACAAACATGCCATCCCAGTAAATAACAATGTTTTGCAGTGCAACTGCAACCTGTACGACTTATGCCCTAAGCATATCGATGATCAACTTATGGCTGGCATTCTTAACTCAACGATCGTCATACTCTCGAAATATCAATATGGGCGACCTGTAGGCGTTGAAGGCAATCTCAAAACCGAAGTTGTAGATGTCAATATGATGCTTGTGCCAAAACCTATCAAGGCCAATAGTAGCACATCCGTAAGAGTGACAAGGGCTTTCCGGGCTATGAAAAAACGCAAGGCATTGCAACTGCTACCCGAGCGGCGTCTTCGTCGAATGGCCTATCTTCATAAGGGTAAAGAAGATGAGCTACAAGAGCTTTCTGACCGATGTGAGTTGGACATGGATGATCGTCGTCAACTTGACGATGCAGTCCTTGAGTTACTTGGCGTCACATCCAGGAAAACCCGTCAAGAGCTCATCGACAGACTTTATTCATATCTTCGAGACTTTTTCGAGTGGACGCGGCAGAAGGAAGAAAAGGCGATAGTCAACAAGAAAAATACTAAACGCAGGGGGCCCGCCAAGCCTGTAGAAATTGCCAGGCAGATATACGACGAACTCATAGAGAAGCGTCCGGACTTTTTGAAAGAATATGATCCCGATTTCCTTGACCGCAACAAACCCTTTGATACGTTTGACATCCCCGCAGAGGGTGAAGCTCAGGTTTATTCTGACATGTTGGTTCCGCACGCCGTGCGTTTCACGAAGGGCAACAAAGAGCTTGCTATTGTTGCGACCAATACACCGAGCCAGGATGCTTTGCTTGTGCTGCTGATCAAGTCTGGAACCCGTGGTCTTGTGCGCGTTCCCCATGAAGAACAAATCTGCCGCGATCTGCTCGCCAGGTACGACCGTTTTATTCAGCAGAGAGTGTGTTATGTCCTTGAACTCATCAAGGACCGCACGGCAGATGAAGACATGCAGGAAGCAATCTTTGAGGCTACAATGCCTTTGTTACGCAAGGAATAATTAGGGGTCAGACCCCACCGTTCTTATGAAGATATGTTTTTTAACCGTGTAAATGGAAAATTTCCGGCCAGAGGAGTGATTATCATGCATAATTTTAGATCGCAAAAGGGTACGTGGTTCTTATGGATCTCAAGTTGTTTCTGTCTCGTGTTTGCCGGCGGTTGTGCGAGTACAATCGGTCAGGCAAAGGAGTCGGATTTGACTGAGGTCAGGAGATTGTTTGCGGCACCGACGACTGAATATAGTTCCGCTCCGCTGTGGGTCTGGAACGATATGCTGACCGAAGAACAAATCACGTCCACCATGAATGATCTTGCCCGTCAAAAGGTCAAACAGGTCTTCGTGCATCCTCGCCCCGGCTTGATGACTCCATATCTTTCGGATGGGTGGTTTAAGTTGTGGGATGCTGCTCTGAAAGAGGCCGAAAGACTCGACATGAATGTGTGGATTTACGATGAGAATTCGTATCCGTCGGGTTTTGCGGGTGGGCTCGTGCCGGAGGCCATGCCCGAGGCACGGGGTCGTGGAATCGTATTGCGGGAACATAAGAAACCCCCGAAGCTGTCGGATGAAACAGTTGCCGTATATCGACTTGTTGAGGGCAAGTATTTCAATGTTACCAACGAAATTCGTTCAAATGAAAATCTACCGGACGGCGACTATCTTGAGGTTCTAATCCAATATGCCCGGACGGGTGGATGGTTTGGAGGTAAGTATTATGTCGACCTGCTGCATCCCGGAGTAACGAGCAAGTTTCTCGAAATAACCATGGGTGCATATCAACGCCGGATCGGCGATCAGTTCGGCAAGCGTGTTCCGGGTGTATTTACCGACGAGCCTCATTTAGCCCCGGCCGGCGGGCTTCACTGGACGACCGATCTGGAGAAGGAATTTCAAAAACGCTGGGGCTATGATCTTAAAGATCATTTGCCAGGTCTGTTTCGCCCTGTGGGTGATTTCAAACGAATCCGGCATAACTACTATCAGGTTCTGCTGGAGATGTTCATTGAACGGTGGTCCAGGCCATATTATGAATACTGCCGGGAGCATAATCTGGAATTTACAGGACACTACTGGGAGCACGGTTGGCCGGGCGCCTCTCATGGCGGCGATAACATGGCAATGTACGCGTGGCATCAAAGACCCGCTATCGACACATTGATGAATCAATACAACGAAGGCACAAATGCCCAGTTCGGCAATGTTCGTTCTGTTAAAGAGTTATCCAGTGTTGCAAACCAACTCGGCCGAGAGCGAACATTGTGCGAAGCCTACGGAGCAGGCGGCTGGGACCTGCGTTTCGAGGATATGAAACGAATCGGGGACTGGCTGTATGTCCTGGGCGTTAATACAATGGATCAGCATTTGTCCTACATCACCATCCGTGGAGCCCGCAAGCGCGATCACCCACAATCTTTTTCCTATCATGAGCCATGGTGGGATGCTTACCATATCATGGCCGGGTATTTTTCCCGATTATCCGTTGCTCTCTCGTACGGGCGCCAAGTCAATGAAATACTCGTCATCGAACCTACTTCCGCCGCCTGGATGTACCAGGGCGATGGTCAGCAACTCAAAAGAATCGGCGACGGCTTTCAGCAGTTGATTACATCACTGTCAAAAGAGCAGGTAGAATACGATATTGGCTGCGAGGATATAATATCAAGACATGGAGAGGTCAAAGGAAATGGCTTTGTAGTCGGCCAACGACGGTATCATACGATTGTTATTTCACCTTTTACAGAAAATCTTAACAGCAAAACTATGGAACTGCTTCAACGGTTTCTGCAAAATGGAGGTGTGGTATTGTGTTGCGGCGAACCTCCGGCGAGAGTTGACGGCAAGGTTTTGGAATATGGCGTCAAGCTGTCTCAATCAAGCAACTGGAGGAGTGTTAAAACCGAAGAGCTGATCGCAAAGCTGGCATCGAGCCACAATGACGGTTTTAAGATTACTCGCGCCGAAGGCGACAAGGGCATCTTATTTCATCAACGCCGCCGTTTTGACGATGGCCAGTTACTGTTTCTGGTAAACACCAGCATAGAATCGCCAACTTCAGGCACCGTTGAATCTGCATGCAAAAGTGTTCGGCAATGGCATCCGGAAACGGGCGATATATCGTCTTATCCTTACGCAGAACTCCGCCAGGGCACTAAAACAGAATTCAACCTTGCACCATGCGGAAGCCTGCTGCTGTTCCTCTCAAATGATCCGGGCAAAGCAAGTGCGCCACCTGTTGAAAAAGCAACAGCGATTGAACCTAAGGGCCCACTTGCCGTGCGGCGACTTGCCCCCAATGTGCTGACTATCGATTATGTAGATGTATCGGCAGGCGGCCAGGCAAAGAAAAATATATATTTTTACAGGGCCAACCGGTTTGCATTTCAGCAAAACGGTATGGAGCGTAATCCGTGGGACAGTTCTGTCCAGTTCCGGGATGAATTGATCAAAAAGACTTTTGGTCAGGACAGCGGATTCGAGGCGGCTTATCATTTTAACATTGAACAAGAATTACCCAAACAGCTTTGGATCGTCATCGAAAGGACCGACTTGTATGAAATAACGTGTAACGGTAAAACTATTACAGCCGAAGAAGGGGCGTGGTGGCTGGACAAATCGTTCGGCAGGGTCGATATTACGCAATTCGCACGGCTTGGAGAGAATACTGTACGAATAAAGGCGTCGCCTTTTACGATCTACCATGAACTGGAGCCAGCCTATGTACTCGGCGAGTTCAGGGTCAGGCCGACGGATGCAGGATTTGTTATTATTGGTGAATCCAGCCCTGATATGAAGCCGGGGAGCTGGAAGAATCAGGGCAGTCCATTCTATGCTGGGCGTGTTTCTTACGGACAGACATTCGATGTCAAGCAGCCAACCGGGGAGTATTTCGTCGAACTGGGAAAATGGTATGGAAGTGTTGCCGAGGTTAAAGTCAACGGTAAATCCGCAGGGTATATTGGATACCGCCCCTGGCAATGTAAAGTAACGGATTTAATTCGCCCGGGAACAAACATCGTCGAGGTCATTGTAACCGGCACGCTCAAAAATACTCTTGGCCCACATCACGCCGGGACCGGACTGGGCAGTGCCTGGCCCGGCATGTTTCAAAAAGGGCCCGAAAACGGGCCACCGGCGGGCGACAAATATCACACTATCGATTACGGGATGTTTGAGCCGTTCGTGCTGAAGCAGGTTGCTATAGAATAGGAAGGCAGGATAGCCGGGGCCCCAGATGCACAAATCCCCCCCAAAAAAGGTCCCCGACGCCTCGCCTCCCTAAGTGCTTATGCCGCAAGTGGTTACGGTTGACTTGTTCAGATTGGCCATGGGTGGGATTGTATATTGTACACTGTATATTGTAGAGTGCATATTGGTTGTTGGAAATTGGGTTCGTTTTGCATATTTTGTCCTCCACAGGTCCGCTGCGGCTGAGATTGGGTTCGTTTCGTATTTTTGGGTCGGCGGATGGTGTGGGTGGGTGGCAAATTGGGTTCGTTTTGTAAAATAGTGAATGGTGAGCAGTGAATAGTGAATAGGTGGGCTGGGGGGTTGCGGATTTTGAGATTTCTGGCTTGGAACGTGATGCGGCGGTTGCGTAGGCACGGTTGGTAACTCCCCCTGTTTTTTTGGTATCGCTTTATCCTCAACTATGCGGTGCATTATACCACATTTGAGGCGAAAAAGCAAGTTTTTAGCGGCTGGAATGAGGATTTTCGACGCGAAGAGGCTTTGAGCACATATCGACCCTTGGGCCCGTTTTCGACCCGTCTGTACGCATTGTGATACCATCCGGTCCGAAATTTTGGTGTTGCAAAGTGGACAGTTGCGGGGTAGGATTTTTGATAGTTAATAGCTTGACCGTAATAAAGGTGGAAGATGAAGCTAACTGAGAATGAAATCAGGGATATAACGAAGTATCTGGAAGCGGGCAAGGACCTGCCGGAGAAGTATCGGTTCCTGCTCTTTGAAGATAAAAGAGAGGTTGAGTTGGTCTGGAACGGCAAGACCGCCGAGGTGTGTAATATCGTGCTGCCGTTTCAGGTGATCGAGCAGGTCGATGAGCCGCGAACGGAAGAGGCCTTGAAAGCAGCGCCGACCCTCTTTGATATGCAGACCGGCAGGCAGATCAAGGGCTGGAACAATAAACTCATCTGGGGCGATAACAAGCTGATACTGTCATCATTGAAGAACGGGCCGCTGCGGGAAGAGATCGAGGCCCAGGGCGGGATAAAACTCATCTATATCGATCCGCCGTTTGATGTGGGGGCGGATTTTTCGATGGATATCGCCATCGGCGGCGAAACGCTGACCAAGAAGCCCGGCATCCTCGAAGAGATCGCCTACCGCGATACCTGGGGCAAAGGCGCCGATTCCTTTATCGCCATGATCTACGAACGACTCGTCCTGATGCGGGATTTGCTGGCCAACGATGGCAGTATCTATGTTCATTGTGATTGGCGGGTGAACAGCTATATTCGACTTGTATTAGATGAGGTGTTTGGCTCTAACGGTTACGTTAGTGAAATAGTATGGAAAAGCGGTGTTATTAAGGGAGCAAGAGGGAAATCTAAAAAGTTTGGCAAGTTAGTAGATTATCTGTTTCTATATGCTAAATCAGAGAACTATGTATTTAAC